>NZ_JAKUDW010000170.1:0-5766 GCF_022662595.1 Bacillus cereus group sp. BfR-BA-01524
AATACCATTTAGACTTAGAGATACTAGTTATTCTAATGGGTGTTTATGACTTAAACCTCTTAAAAAGTTAATAAAAGTAATTGGTAATAAAATATAGCATGCGCTGGTTTGCTAGTTGTTACATTCCATTAACTTAAATGTAGATCCACCAAATAGTTTTGCGTTGATTTATATCTGGGTATCAACAGAGTGATATAACATCTTAAATATTGATATGAAATTAACATCTACACATTTTCGCTTCATTTCATATCAATCTCAATTAATATGTCAATCTCAATCATAGGTATTAGTGTTAGTTAATTATCTATATAACATTAACAAAATCTATTCAAACTAAGGACGGATCATCCTGATTGTTAATGTCATGTTGATCAGAGATAGAAAATACCATTTAGACTTAGAGATACTAGTTATTCTAATGGGTGTTTATGACTTAAACCCCTTAAAAAGTTAATAAAAGTAATTGGTAATAAAATATAGCATGCGCTGGTTTGTTAGTTGTTACATTCTATTAACTTAAATGTAGATCTACCAAATAGTTTTGCGTTGATTTATATCTGGGTATCAACAGAGTGATATAACATCTTAAATATTGATATGAAATTAACATCTATACATTTTTGTTTCATTTCATATCAATATCAATTAATATGTCAATCTCAATCATAGGTATTAGTGTTAGTTAATTCTTTATATGACATTAACATGTCTGGGTTGTGTACTTCAAATTGTGTTGAAAATTAAATGGAGATAGATTTTCTTATAAACCTTCTTGACCAAGGAGGTTTATAAAAAGAATGGTGTAGCATATTTGAAATTTAGTTATAAATAGCAGTTGTAATGTTCAGGTATAAGACTAATTTAGTTGGGCATACTATAAGTATGAGTTCTTTTTTATAGTATTTGAGTGGAAGAAATGGTTTTGAAACTTAGCTATAATAGAAATGATTTTGTACATCATTCAAATTTAAGTATGCGCAAACTAAAAGTCATTTTAATTCTTACGAGGAAAACATGGTATGGATGTATATTCATCATTTGCATGCTTTTTTGTCTAATAATTAAATTAGGAACTCAAAAGTTATTTTATAATCTTTGTTTGCGAAATATGTAATTAATAAGTTGGCTTAGGTATGACCTGGATGGGTTAGTTTAACTTATATTCATCTCTCAATATGTAATTTCATGTCAATGTCAGTTGATATGTTAATATCAACTGAACGTGTTTGTACTACCTTACTGTTTACATAACATTAATATGTTTTAGTTGTTTGCTGTTAGTTATGCTATGAGTACTATAAAGATTGTTTTGTATCTAAAGTTCTCTAAGTAAGGAATATATTAAATGAATGGTTTTTTACTTTTGAAATTTAGTTGTAAATATAAATCGAAATTTTGGTATGAAAACCCTGTACTTAGATATACTAATAGTATTACCTGAATTAGGTGATTAAATGACATATGCAAAAAAAGAAAAAGGTTAATCAATTAGAAGCATTATTTTTGTGAGTTTAATTAATAGTTGCGAAGTAGTATTGACATTTAGATATTATAGAGATAATCTTATACATAAGTTTTATTGTTTAAAATTAATATACGAATCGAGAGATATTTAATTCTTGCTAAACGGACACACCGAGGGCATATACCTGCCATTGGTGTGTCTTTTTTTATTTAATAACTAGAAAATGATAAGGAGAGTATTAAAGAATGAATGAAATTATTAGTGAAAGTAAAAGAAGATTTGATAAATATTGTAAAGATAATCAAGTTTTTGAGGAGAGAATTAATTCTCTTATTAACTACTATTTTTTAATGCTTGCTGATCGTGTAAACATTTTACAAGATAGAGAATTTAATAACGAGGTCGAAGAGAAGCAATTTAAAAGCAGTCTCAAAAGATTCGAAACATTATTCCCAGCTGCTGCTAAGAATGCATTTCTAAAAGGATATCAGCTTGGTTTAGAGTTTTTCAAACATCCAGAGACAGTGATTCCGGATTCGCTATTTACAAATCCTAATTTTGTACAAGATATTCCTTTTGCAATTGTAAATGCAGCGGAATTTAGCATTTATGAATTAGTTCGAACGGATGAAACACAAGAATTTAGTGTATTTGCTGTTCGAACGTATGAAGGCATTAAACCCATAATGGAGCAAGTGTTTTGTGAAATTGCATTGTTTGGTGCGGAAATTGCACTTGAGCATGAGCGTGAGGAAAGAGGACTGAAAGTAGTAGAAGGAAAAACAACTACATTTACAAATGTTCCAGTAGATCGTTTATTTACAATTACTCCATCTGTAGCTGCTAATGTTGTGCATGCAGACGGTCGTTGTGAAATCTGGAGTCTAAACTGGAATACGAAATTAACTTTAGATAACCCTTTTATTGAATTAGCACAAGTAACCATTGTTTACAAAGACAAGACAGAAATACAAAAAAATCTTCGAGATGGATTTATATATGAACAAAGTTTATTTAGTGCGGTACCGTTAGAAGAAATCGAGGATCGTTTAGAGGTTAGAGTCAAATACAACCTTATTGATAATATGCCATGTAATTTGAAGGGATTTGAAATAGAATCACTTCTCACCGAACTATTAACAAAAATACAAAACGCAACAAAAGTGCCTTTTGAAAACATGCTATTACTTTAAAGTGATTTTCTATCAAAGAGGAGTTTTTCATAATGAAAAAGATTGTATTAGCTATTAGTGATACTGTGTATACGGCATATTTACGTGAGGATTTTGTTGGTGCAGGATTTGAAGTGGCTGATAGTGATGTCATGCACATAAAGTATTTAGATGAAATTCTAGATACGGAGCAACCTGATATTCTATGTATTAATGACAAACGATTAAATATTGATGCAGGACACGAAGATAAGCGAGAATTAATTATTTTACAGAAGTTAAGAGAAATTCGCTTTCAGCGAGATATTCGCATTGTAGTATTTACAGAGCGTGAAAATAATGATGAATTTTTAGCGAAACTGATTTATCTAGGTATCTATGACATTTTTAACTCTCGTAAAATTGACATTGATAATAAAGTCATCCCGCAGCTGCTACAGGAATCGGATATTAAAAATGTAGTGGAAATTGTAGGAACAAGTCAAGCACCGCAACAAACAAAGGTGCCCAAGGTTCTTGTTGATGAGGAAGAAGAGAAAGTATCAGGTGAATTAGAGGAAGGTGGCAAAAATGAACCTTCTTCTAAATCCAATAAACTATTTAAAAACAAACAAAATCGTAAGTCTATTCAGAAGGAAACGTCAAAAGCGCCAATTATTAAAAAACAGTATAAATTGGCTTTTGAGCCAGTATATGAAAAACAAATTGGTATTGCTATTCCAAGACGAACAATTGTTGTGGCCAGCATGAACAGGAGAAGTGGTGCCACTTTTGTTTCACATCTTTTAGCCGCTTACTTAAATGAACTACAGATTGATGTGAATTATATAGAGAACTTATATGATGATGGTTATACGTATCCGTTATTAAAGGGATATACAGAAGCGCCAGAAAACTATCGTAGTGAATTTATGTTGCAGCGATATAAAGAGATGCTACAGAAGGAATCTGATATATTATTAATTCCAAAATGGAAGCAAGGAAGAATAAATTATATTGTAAAGAATCCTATAGTTGACCAAGAGCTGAAAAACGAAACAGAGCAGGACTTCGACCATTTTATTAAGGTTTTATTGGCCAACCAAGAAGCACCTATATCTATTATTGATGCAGGGAGCGATTGGGATAAAAATTTATACCATGAGATATGTGAAATGGCGGATTACATATTCTTTGTAGCGGAACCAGATCTGCATCAATTGCTAAAGATAGCGCATCCTCTTACACAAAAAGAGAGAAAGCTCGTTTCTTACTTAGGTTTAGAGAAAGTGAGGATCATTGGGAATAAGTTTTCTCCTGTACTTTTAAAGCATGAAATAGTAGAAGAATGCTTTGGAGATAAGGTATTAACTGCTTTACCACCATATGAAATAGAAGATGTGTTCGAGTCACAATTGAATAGTAGTACGTTACTATCAAGTCGCAACTATTATAAAGAGTTAGAAGGAATAATGAAGGAAATAGCAGAGTTATTGCTGCCAAATCAATTGTTGAACCCCAAAAAAAGTTCTATTTTAAGCGGATTTCGATTTCGAAAGTCTGAAAGTTAAGGAGGATGAAGAGGAATGCAAAAGTTTATTGTTGCAGCAAGTATGTTGCTGTTATTTGTAGGTTGTCTATTCTTTGTAACTGATATGGTGATTGGAGATACAACACATACTGATAATAAATCGTCTTTAGAAAGGGGAGGCGAGATAGCTGTGGCTAAGTCTGTAAAAGTTGGTACTCTGCGTGCAGAAGAAGAAATAGCTATTGATCCAGAAAAAGCGAAACAAGAGTTTGAAAAGGCGTATAACGGTAATGCGGATTTTAAAGATCCCGCTTCAAAACGTAACTTCACTGTACATGATGTACAGGAAAAACCAGCAATGATTGCTGTCGAAGGTGATGTAGAAGCTGCTAGTTATTTTAAGCAATTTGATGAAAAAAAAGAAACGATAAAGAGTAAAGCGAGAAGTATTATTATTTATGATGCGAATGAAAAAGAAAAACAATTAGGTGGAAACGTAAAATAAAGAAAAAGAGTAGGTGCATTAAAAATGCAAAATACAGTAACTACGGCTCTATTCCTTACCTTTTCTTTATTATTAATTAGCCTTTTACCCGAAGGCGTTTTGTATGGAATACAGTTAGTGAAAGCACATAACTTTGCTGCTGATATAGTAGAAATCGCAGAAAATAAGGGTGGATTTCAATATGATTATAATGGAAAAAGGGTGGATTTAGTCCCTGGGATAGAGAAAAGAATGAAAGAAGAAAAGATGGATGGATGGAAGTATGAGTATACAAAGGGACGCATCGATTATAATCAATCCCTTTCTTTTAAGGTGAAAGCAGAACACCATTTCTTCATATTTAAGCTGATTGGTGTAGATGGCATAAAAGCTCCGATATGGGCGAGTAAAGAGGGATTGGGACAAGTATATTTTAAGTAATGAAAATTCTAAGATTTGTACTATAAAAGACTATGCTGAAAAGTATAGTTTTTTTGCCAGGAAAATATACCTATATAGAACAGAAGTTATAAAAAATGTTAATTAATTAATTTATATGTTAAATTATCTGGATTTTATGTTTAAATTAGGTACAATAAAATAAACTATGAAAAAACTAATATATTTGGAGGAACAAACAATGACTAACAAATTTTTAAAAACAGCAACAGCACTAACAATTATGGGTACATCTTTATTAGGGGCAGGAGCATTTACAGCGAAAGCTGCTGATAACACAGATTCATTAAAATTCAATGATGTTCCAGTAAATCACTGGTCTACAAAAGCAATTTATGATTTAACAAATCGTAAAGTAGTGCAAGGGTACGGAAATAATATCTTTGGCTTTGGTGACAATGTAACCCGTGGGCAAGTTGCTCGTATGATTTATATGTACGTAAAACCAGCAGATGCAGATGCTAGCTTCAAAAATCCGTTTACTGATATTAAAGGACATTTGTTTGAAAAAGAAATCTTAGCACTTGCTAAAGCAGGACTTGTAAATGGATTTGGTGATGGGAAATATGGTCCAGATGATATTTTAACTCGTGAACAAATGGCACAAGTGCTTACAAATGCTTTTAAATTTAAGGCAACGAAAACAACAAAATTTGCAGATGTTGATAAAAAT
>NZ_JAKUDW010000171.1:0-5758 GCF_022662595.1 Bacillus cereus group sp. BfR-BA-01524
GCCTTTTTCTTAGCCTCTTCTTCAGCTTTTTTCGCATCTGGAGTTCCGCCAGGCGCAGTGAAGGATGCACCAACTGCTGGGCTTGTGCCAGTGCCTTTTTTCGCTACTACAGAGAAGCTGTAAGTAACACCGGGTTTAATACCACCAAGAGTAGCTGTCGTACCACTTATTGATAGGCTACCACTTGAACCGTCAGTTGCTTTATAGCTGGCTGCATATGCATCAACTTCTGCTGGTCCAGACCAGTTTAGTGTAACTGTGCTAGCGCCATCGAAAGTGACATTCAGACCACTAGGGGCATCTACTTTAATTTGTTTAATTGCATCTTTTTTCGCACCTTTTACGTATAATTCTCCGTTTATTTCTTGAACAGAAGAAGGACGTTCAAAGCGTGATTTATCTGTAGCGAATTTGCTCATCATTACTTGGAACATTTGCTGTGCAATTTTAGTATAACGATCACTAATGTAGTTTTCTGGACCATTCTTTACGTAACCCGTCCATACAGCCATCGTATATTGTGGTGTATATCCAGCGAACCAGCTATCCCTGTTTGCATCAGCTGGAATGCCGTATTTCTTTAAATCTTTTGCATCAAAGTTTTGCGTTCCAGTTTTACCCGCTACGTCAACACCTGAAACATATGCTGTTGGTCCTGTACCACCAGAACCAGGTTTTACTACGTCACGAAGAACGTCAGTTACCATGTAAGCTGTATAGTCTTGCATAGCGCGTTGTTCTTTCGGTTTAAAGCTTTTCTTTTTCCCGTCCGGGAAGGTTACTTCTTTTACGAAGTGTGGTTTATTATAGTTACCACTATTACCAAAGGTTGCATATGCACCTGCTACTGCTAATGGAGAACTATCGTTACTACCAATTGCAGTAGATTCATGTACTCCATTTTCAAATGTCATGCCTAAACCTTCAGCAAACTCTTTTGATTTATTAAGTCCAACTGTTTGAGCTGTCTTTAAAGCCGGGATGTTTAATGACTTCTTCAATGCTTCACGAAGTGAAACGTCACCTTTAAAACTCCCTGTAGCATTTTTTATCTTTGTGCCATCAGAATAAGTATATTCAGAGTCATTTAATTGATGATAAGTAGACCACTGAAGATTCTCAATCGCTGGACCGTAGTCGAAAATTGGTTTCATTGTTGAACCAACTTGGCGTTTTAAATCAGTTGCCATATTATGACCTTTGAAAGTGGACTTATTTTCTTTACGTCCAGCACCAATTGCTCGAACTTCTCCAGATTGTGTATCCATAAATACGAATGATCCTTGGAATTGATCGTTTGGATACTTAATAAGATTGCCATCCATAATTTTTTCAGCGTAATCTTGAGCATCTTGATCAAGTGTTGTATGAATCGTTAAACCATCTGAACCGATATTTACATCAGGATATTCTTTTTCAACTTCTTTTACAACTGCATCTAAAAATGCTTGATACTTCATCTCAGTTATTTCTGAAGACGGTTGAAGGCCCTCTGTTACTGGGATCTTAACTGCGTTATTCATTTCTTCTTTTGTTATATAACCATGTCGATTCATTAATGACAATACGACATTACGACGATTTGTTGCTCGTTCAACATTTTCCTTTTTTGTTGGATCATAAATGTTTGGACCTTGGGGTAAACCAGCGAGCATAGCAGCTTCATGTAATTGCAAGTCTTTCAAATCTTTACCATAATATTTTTGCGCTGCTGTCGCAATACCATATGAACGGTTACCTAAATTAATCTTATTTAAGTACATTTCTAAAATCTCATGTTTAGAGTATTGTTGCTCTAATTTATAAGATAAGTACCATTCTTGTACTTTTCTCTTAGCGGTTTTATCCATCGTTAGAAAATAGTTCTTAACGACTTGCTGTGTAATCGTACTACCACCTTGGGAACCGAAACCACCAGTGACATTTTCCATAACTGCTTTTGTAGTTCGTTTAAAGTCAATTCCATTATGATCATAGAAACGCGAATCCTCAGTTGCAAGGAATGCATTTTCAACTACTTTTGGAATTTGATCATAAGTAACATGCGTTCGTTTTTCAGCACCGTATTCATAGAAGAAATTTCCGTTTTTATCAAGAAACTTTGTTGATAAAGGATTAACAAGTTTGGATTTATCTAATTTTGGAGCGTCCTTTACCATAACAAAGAAAGCGGAAACGCCGGCTACAAGACCAACGATACCAAGAAGTAGACAACCTATAAGGAATTTCTTGAAAAAGGAGCCTTTTTTCTTTGGTTTTTCTTCTTTATTTGTTTTTTTCTCTTGATTTTTTACATGATTTCGTTCTGTACGAGAACGATAATTATCTGACATTATACTTTCTCCTACCTTTCATTCTCTCCCCCAAAAGTCGAAAAAAGAGCCTTAGTGATGACTCTATCACGAAAAATAAACCGTGTCTAGTACACGGATATAGTCAATCCGAGGGTGATAACCGCATGATAATAAGGATCCATGCTCTTCTATTTCTTCTTTCGTAATCGACTTGCGTCCACCTGTATTTTGACGATTCCAAAATGCAATAATATGTTTTGCATCTAATAAATAAAATTCATCAAAAAGTGTAAATTTAATAATGACAAATGCAATTCCATTATGAGCAACCACTTGCTTCATATGTTCAATTTGATGAAGGTGGAAGTTTTGAAGTGGGAAACTAGTTTTATTTTTTGTTTCCTTCGCTTCAAAATCGATGTATTTCCCTTTGTATACACCGTTGTAATCTGTTGTAGAAGGTTGTTTAAAATACGCTTCTTTTACCACTGCAGCACTTCGAGCGGGGTAATCTACTTTTACAATTTGAAGAGGTGTAGGTTTTTTATGTACACATGCAATATTATGGGTTAAGTAATATTGATTTGTTTCATTCAATTCCTCTTCAAGGGACATACCTCTATTACTATAAGTATGTGTTTTTATAGGTGTTTTTTGAGGTTGTGAAGCTTGATTATACCTTTTTCCATTTGGGTAACGAATGGTCATAGTGTGTCCACTCCCAACTTGTTAAGAATTACTTACAAAGGTGATTATATCAAAAAATGAAAAAAGATGTGACCTTTTTGATGAAAGGTATGATGACTTATTCATGTTTACAGGGAATGATTATATGAAAATTAAACAAAATCGAGAAAAAAAATTTTGTACAGAGGAAGAAAAAGCAATTATTTACAATATTAAAAAGAAAACAGAAATAGCTAATGTGGACAATATTTCTCGGACACAATCTTATCAAGAATATTATTTAAGAAATAGTGAAATCAGGTGGGCCTTTTTAGCGAGTATGGTTTCGAGAAATGCAGGATGGAATATGACTGATTTGGAAGGGAGATATTATGCTACTATTTTACCTAAAACGGTAAAAAAACATTTATTTCTTCTATACGAACAAGCTAATTGGATTATTTTCTTAGATGCATTTCCTCAGTTATTATTGTATGAGGAAAGTAAGAAGAGCTGTGCACCTCTCTTTCATTTGTTGCAATATTTCAGTGTATCAATTTTTATGGAAAAAGAATGGTTACTTTTCTGGGAAAGAAGAGATATGAATAGGCTTATGACAGCGCTTATTATAAATGAACAAAATAAAATTCAAAAACCAGTCATTGAGAACACATATTTTAAAAAATATGTATTCCATACTGCACTTTTTAAAGTACAAGAAAGATTTCATATTAGTGCAGTTATCTTCCCAACAATTGAAGGGAGAATGTATGGATTTTCGGTTTATCAATTTGAAACGTTACAACAGCGTATAGAACTGGGAAAAAAATTAGCATGGTTATTGTTTCATCCGATTTATAATGGTTCTTTTTATAAGTTTGCATTGCAAACTACACATACTGGGTCTAGAGAAGATTATGAATTTTACGCAAAGAAAACTAGAAAATCTTGTACGCCAGCACTTAGAGATGTTTATTCTGTTGTTTCACATGAAGAAATAAAAATGAGAGATTGGTTTTGTGCAAATATGAAAATGAATGTGCTATTTGTACTTGAAGAACCTAAAGGGGAAGTTAATATAACAGAATGGTATAGAAGAAAGAGGGAACAAATCTATAGGATATCTATCATAAATCGTTTTGCTAAAAGGATGGATGAGTTCATGATATAATAAAAAAGAAGTCCCGTCTTCCATTTTGAAGACGGGACTTCTTAATTTGAAATAATCCTGCTATGCTTGCTACGACTTTAATCTCAAAACGTAATGTTAGTAGGAGATTAAGGGTGACTAGAAATTTAACCGTTCGTAATAAAGTCTCGCTTTATGTAGCAGGGAAGTTTGGACCATCTAGCTTTGGATTGCCAGTCTCGGGTTTATTTTGTTGTTTGTTTTGTTTTTTCTTTTTTTCATTTTTGTTCTTTGCCATTGTAATACACCTCCTTTTTGTATTGTTACCATTTCTATAAATGACATACGAAATGATTTCTTTGACGAATAACAACTAGTTTTGTCATGTGGGCAGGAGTGGTGAATCATTCGGCGAAATTACATGACAAAGGAAAAGCAAAGAAGGAGGCGTTTTGTATATGGCGATGGTTCAGAAGGAAGATGTAATGAAAAAAATGGATCAAATGTTAAGTTCTCTCGATTTGCTGGAAATGAATATAGGGATTAGAATGAATCATGCATTAAAGGGTGCGAGTGAAAAAATATGCAATAAGATAGAAATAACAGAAATGCATATTGAACATATGGAAAATAAATTAGTGCATCACGAAGAAAAAGGGAATTGGGTAAAGACATTTCAAAACGTCGTAGTGAGTGCATAATAAGGTGGGAAAGAAATGAAGAATGAAGCATTAATACAGTCTTCAGAAAAACTCATGCAGTATAATAATGAAGCGAATGTAAAAAAAAGAGAACTGATTGAATACGATTTTTATAAGGATATGAAACCGTTTGTAGATATGGTAGATGAGGAATTAGAGAAGTGGAAAGAATTAGCTTATACGTGGATTAAAGAAGAAAAGCCAAAGTATATACATGTACAGCAAATTGATCAAGTATACGATAATTTACAAACGAATGTGTTACAATGCTTTGTAAATAAAGGTAAAGGTAAACGATTCTTTGAAACACACCAAGCCGTTTCGTATACTTTGCAAAATATAGTTGAGCAATGTAAATAACAAGAGGGAGAACCCTCTTGTTATTTTTATGCTTCTGTCATTGTTGTAGGTTTTGTTGCGCCGTTTATTTCTAATTCTTTTATTAATGTTCGATAATCGGATATGCATATTTTTCCTTCGAGATACCAATGTCTCGCAAAGTCTAATAATTCATTTGCATTCTCTGTGCAATACCCCTTTTTTTGAGAAAACGCTTGTTTTAAATCCCCTAATACCATGTTGATTCCTCCCCCATGAGAATCTTCTTCTTAATTATCATAGCATGGAAGGGTTTTCTTTCTTAATTTTTTAAAAATTTAAACTTCCGACAAAAATAGACAGATACTCCATCACACATATTATTTTATAGGTACATATTATATATGTAGAAACTTATGTAAAGGAGGAGAGAATGCATGTTTCAACAACCTAACGTATATCAGCAAACGAATCCATATGCACAGCAAAATATGTACCAATATAATACAGATACATATTTACGGTATAATATGTATCCTTTCGAGCCTTATTATGGAAATCAAAATTATTATCAACCGTTTGAAGTGTCATTTATGAATCAAGCTCAACAACCACAACAGCAGCAATCTTATGTGAATCAAGCTCAACAA
>NZ_JAKUDW010000172.1:0-5236 GCF_022662595.1 Bacillus cereus group sp. BfR-BA-01524
TCTGGGGTCCCGTCCTACACTTTTTATTCCACGGTTCACTTGACCACGAGCCTCTACACCCTCAAACTCCCAAAGATAACCCCAGCGGGCAAAAACCGCCCTTCTGGGGCCACCTCTGGTGAGTTTGCATGAGGGTGCCCCTCATGGTCAAGTGACTTTCGCGGCATAAACGTTACGGACTCAGTAATAAACCCTCCTCTAATTATTCTCCCATGTATTCCTATTACAAAATCTCTCATATCTAAATTAATATATTGTATAATATAGTTAAATCAGATTTTATGTGGTACCACATAAAATCAAGTACATATTCTCCCCTGTGGGGAGCCCGGTTTATCGCCTTAACGGCTTTAAACCGGGAAGATCAAGAGCATCTGACGAATCATCTTGCCGTCCTGCGTCCTGCAAGATTCAAGCAGGGCAAAATCCCCCTGCCTTGGCATGGAAAAGCTAACGCTTTTTCATGCCTGCGGTCAGACGCATTCATTTTTGCTTCTCGCTGCGCTTGAACCAAAAACAAGCTCGGCAAGCCGAGTGAATGGTCTTCAGGCGGATTTTGCCCTGCGGGACTTCCTGGCCAGAACGCTTCGCATCTGTCCAGATTCTTTTTCTAAATCAGCTTTCGCTTCTTAGAAAAAGACAAATAAAATCGCCTTCCGGCATTTTTATTTGTTTAATCAAAATGTCATGCTTCGCATCACATTTTGAATGAAATTAAATAAACATTTTTAAACAAATGTTTATTTAATACAAAAAAACAAACCATGTGACCATATGTACATTTACACATGGTCACATAGCAAAGACACATAGCTTCGCTATGTCTTCCCCAATAATTTAATACACAAATATAGCAAAGACAGGAGACATCCCTATGGCCGCGCCACGAAAACATATAAGAATTCTAAAAACAAAAGAGATCGAAGGCATGGATATGCTTTGGAAAACTGGAACAGCTACCAGAGAACAAATGGAAAGAGAATATAACATCAAAGGAGATCGTCTAAAAAAACTTTGTCATAGCGGCTATTTAGAAGAGCGAACAGGCAAGATTGTTTTAGGAGAAATAGGAATAGAAAAGTTTAAAAAAGAAGGTAAAGAATATCAATATAAAACCGGTATAAATAACGCCAAACATGATATTCGTCTCTCTGAAAAATACATCTCTCTACCAAAAGAAACAAGAGAAACATGGAAAACAGAAAAACAGTTGCATTTAGAAGCCCAGAAAGACCCCAGATACGACGATTTTAAAAAAAGAATAGTAGAGTCCCATCCGCAAGGGAAATTCCAACCAACGCCCGATGGAGCCGTCTATAGCGAAATTCATGGCGGTTATATTGCCATAGAAGTGACAACACGTAACTACAAAGAGATTGATATCCAACAAAAACAAGAATTTGCGAAAACATTTTTGTCCGGATATGAACAACTATAGGAGGGAAAAACGTGGCAACACAACCAACATTTATCATTCCACATACTTTTTATACAGTACATGAAATTATGAATAATACTGATGCACCTTATATATTAAACTTACATGACATTCAGGAAGATCTACATAAGAGAAAATTAAGTGATGAATTACATTTATTCATCATGAAGCATTATCATAATCTATTTACATTTATGCTCCATCATCAGCCCTACATGTTAAAATCACAATTCTTGGACCTATTTGGCTACCAAAAAGGAAAAAAAAATAAGTCTAGAACACTTGGTTACGCAAAATTAAAAGAGTTAGAAGATAAACTGTTAATTGGTTCTAAATCCTTTTATGGTGCGGAATATATTTATTTATCTTATCGAGCTTACTATTATTTTGGCCAAGAAAAAAAGGTACTACCAATTGCACCAGGAGAAAATGTACTCTTCCGTCACTTTACCCGTATGGAAGACTATCTAGAATTAAATAAACAATATACAGATCCAATATTATTAACCGCATTACTTTGCTCTCACGAGCATTATTATTTATTACATACAGAACCCTTTTTCCCACTTCACCCAATACAAGAAAAAGATACACATTACTTTGGAGAATACTTCCCAAACAATAAAATACCTAAAAATCTTGATATGAAATTTGTAACAGACTTTCTCATAAAGACAAAACAAGAAAATAGGGGATTGTGGTTAATCAATGAAGAGACACCTGAAACTCAACTTCATGTACTCATTACATTTATCGATGAACTCTTTAAAATCCTTACTACACGTTGTTCTCTTAAATTACTTATTAATGATCAAAAAGAATCCTTACGAATCGTAGCAAATATTATCCCAATACCGGGAACATCTTATATCACAATTAATAACTTAATCTCTGATATCTATCATATTGAATTTTTATTAAAAATTTGCTTCCCAACAGTTATAACAAGCTTTACTTTTATTCTGATGAATCAAGATCATGAACGTGAATTAAACAATGTTATTAGTAGAATTACTAAACTTAGAAAAAATAAAAAGAACTTACAACCTTGGCAATCTATGATTGATCCAAAAAACATCAAAATCCGAAATACAAATCTATTTAGACGTTTAAATTTCAACGATTCCTACGAATCTCAAAGAGAAAAACCACTTCCACAGCAATCACTTACTTATCGTAAGTGATTTTTGGTCTTCTCCCTACTTTTGAGGTAGAGGCTGGCCGGGGTGTGGGGAGACCCCACATATTGCGTATCTAAAAATAGAGTAAGAACTAATTAGGGAACGTTAGATCAAGCGGTTTGGCTCGTATAATGAATAGCTCAAGCCGATATGCCTAAATCCCACTTTTGAGTTTATCGGCTTGGCGATGAAAGCAAACGAGCCAAAAAAAGTTTGGCAAGGATGTTAGAAAAAAGAAAAGTCTTTGACTTTAGCCGAGGATTGACGAGGCGACTTTTTTCTAACAAAGGTGGAGATTTTTAAGATGGGTTTCCTTAAAAATACTACCTGTTCCTTGCGGAACTTTTAGCCATTTCTATATAGAGTAAGAAGGGACAAACATAAGAAAGTAGAAAAAACCCATTAATATCAAGGGTTTCAAGATTTTTCGTACTTACCGTTTTTGGTAAGTAAACTTACCAAAAACGGTAAGTACGAAATGAATAAAAAAAATCTACTAATTAAAGTAGATTTAAAATAATTTAATAGGTAAATTTTTAAGTTGTTTTGGTACTTTTCTAAACATTGTTTTAAGTGTTGGATTAACGTCATCTCTATTACCAGAAAACATTATATGAGGATTTATAAATAAAGCGTATGCTCTAACATTATTATTATCAATACCACTTTCTGAACGAGCTATAATACCTTTATCTATTAATTTTCTAATCAATGGACTAACTTTTGTTTCATGTCTTCCAATTTTTTTAGCTAATTCCCGCTGAGTTAATGGGATTTGCTCTTTAGAATTAATATCACTAACCAAGCAATTACTTAAAAAACCTACACACATTGAGATATCTAATAAAAATACTTTTTCAGCATTTGTTAAATAATCAATTTCAAATAAATATTGAATGTTTTGTTGAATAATTTGAACAAACTTTGCTTTATTTTTTATTTTACGTTCAGGAACTAATTTCATTCCTTTTGCACTAGCTTTTGCTTGAAGTATATTTACTAATTGCATTTCTTCCTCTGACAATATCTTTGAGTTTTCAATATCTCGTAATCTTGCTTTTTTTTCAGCTTGTTCTAAATTAAAATACTCTTTCATAAAATAAACCCCTTTAAAAACTCACATAACATCAAATTACATTTTTATACTGATTCTACATTAAATTAATAAATGAAGAATATTCTTATACTACTATTTATTGAAATTTCAAAGGTTTGTTTAATATATTTTACTTAAAAATAATACATGCTTTTTATAAAATTTTAACTATATATATAGAGTGAGATAAGGAAAATATAAAAAACCAGTAATATCAAGGGTTTAAAGTGTTCGGGGTGTTAAAAAAAATTAACACCTGTGTTAAAAAAAATTAACACCTATTTTTTGGAAAGATCAGCAAAAAAAAAAAGTGCAATAGTTAAATTACACTTTTTCAAAATAAATATATTGGTAATTTATGTTTCTTTTTACTTCCTTCACATTGAATATTTCTTAATGATTTTGCAAATATTTGTTGTGTAGCTCTATCAATATCATCTTTTGGTGCATTACATAATATATTAGGATTAACAAACCAAGTACGGGACGAACAAGATCTTCCATCTTCAGTTGTTACCCCAGATTCCGCAACTCCTAAAATTCCTTTAACTAATAAATCATTCATAATTTTAGAGATAGACGTTCTTGTTTTCCCTAATTTTTTTGCTAAATAACTTGGAGAAGCCGCATATGGCTTAATTTCATCATCATTTTTTTCAATAATAACATTTGATTTAAATTCCAAGAACCGTGAAAGCTCAAATAAAAAAGCTTTCTCTGGTTGAGTTAAATAGCCAATCTCACACAAATAATCAATATTCTCTGTAATCATTTGCACGAACTTCACCCCATCAGTTCGTTTTTTCTTTTTGCCAATAAAATAATCATCGCCTGTTGTACTATGTAAAATCTGTAATAACAATTGTTGTTGTTCAGTTGATAAACCTATATTAGCTTGTTCTAAAAAATCCTCAACCTTATTTTCATTTAACCTTGCTTTTTGTTCTGAACTATCAATATTTACAATTTTACTCATTTTTTCCTCTCCTTAATGGTTGAGGAAAACAAACTCTAATGATAAAATATCATTAAACAAAATTAATAATTAAGAGTTTGATTTCTCAACCTCTATCACCTTAAGCAAAAACCCTTTCTGTCGCCAAACTTCGAGGGTTTTTTTGCTATTTTTTATTCTATCATAAACTTATAAGAACTTATATGTTATCCACTTTTATAAATATATTTATAAAATAAGTATTATCAAAAACTACAGTTTTTGATAATACTTACAATAAAACTCATTAAGTTTTAAAACAGCAGTAATAACTTCATCTGGATCACTTTTATCAATCATCTGTGTAATCGATAAATAATATAACTTATTATTTAAACGTTTTTTTTTCACTGTTTCAATTAATCCTCTAAGTTCATTTAATAATATATTTTGTTTGATAATATACTCACAATCTAAAATTAAGTTTATAAACTTTTGATCATGATTCATTGTTTCTCCAATCAAATTTACTTATTTTAACCAGCTAACACTAACTTTATTTATCCAATATTGTACTCCTCCACCTT
>NZ_JAKUDW010000173.1:0-5117 GCF_022662595.1 Bacillus cereus group sp. BfR-BA-01524
CAAAAAACAACATACAGTCTGCTAAACGTGAATTAACGGTAGTAGCGACAGCGTATACTGCTGATCCAAGTGAAAATGGTACATATGGTGGACGCGTTTTAACTGCGATGGGGCATGATTTAACGGCAAATCCGAATATGAGAATTATCGCAGTCGACCCGAAAGTAATCCCATTAGGATCTAAAGTATGGGTAGAAGGTTATGGAGAAGCTATCGCTGGTGATACTGGAAGCGCAATTAAAGGTAATCGTATTGATGTATTAATGGGGTCAAAAAGTAAAGCTATGAATTGGGGAAGAAAAACTGTTAAAGTAAAAATTTTATAGTAACTATAATGATCCAAATAGAAGTCAGTTCTCTTTATTGAGGCTGGCTTTTATTTTTTTAGTGGAAGTATAATAGGATTTTTAAATGACTTACTAATAAACCTGTAATAAAACATAAAAATTGTCTCATGTTTAGAAAAACTATTAAGAATGAGGTAAGGAAGTAGAACAGAAGTTTATTGAGAAGTAGAGAAGAATAGTATGTTGAAAACGAAGGGTTAACGTATAATGAAATATATAAATCGGATCAAATCGTTTACTAAACACGTTCACTCATAATAGTGTAATTAAGTTCAAAGGATAGGTGTATTTCATGAAAGAAGTAAGAGAATATATTGAAACAAAGAAACAAGGTGTATTGGAGTTGCAAATAAAAGAAACGGAAGAAAAGTTAGGTGTTGCTTTCCCAAATCAATATAGGGATCTTATTAAATTAGTTAATAATGCTGAAATAGGGGTATGGATGCTATATCCGATTAAAGATAATAGAAATGTAACGAAAACTTGGGATGATATAGTTAGACAAAACATTGACATGAGAGATGAGTCTATGCCAGAAAATCTTATCATAATTGGTGACGATGGTTCAGGGGATAAATTGTGCTTTAAAATAAATAATGGAAAAATGGATGATAAAATATATATTTGGTATCACGCGGATGACGAAATGGAAGAAATATCTCCGAGTTTAAAAGAATTTATTATGGAAACTATTCAGGAAGACGATGTTTTTTAGTCTTAATTATTATCATTTTGTGAATCATTCTTATAAAAGGCGAGGATAGAATATGACAATAGAATTATATGGCGCACATTGTAATGAGCGGAAAGGGTATAGAGTAATTGAAGGAAGAGGTTCATATAATCATTACTTTGGCGGTCAAGATTGTAATTTGCCAGTATGTAAGTTATGCGGTGAGAAGATGCATCAAATTCTCTGTTTTGATTTAAAAGATGGGAGACTTGCTGAACTTAAAAGTAATGAACTAAATATTTTACCATTCGTTTCATGCTTGAACTGCGCGATGGTGTGGGAACCGCAATATTTTCAGTTAAGTGATGGAGGTAAAACAGTTCAAATCTTACAGCAGCAAAATACAGAAGAATGGATAATGGAAGAGGAAGATAAGTTACCAGTTTCATTACCAAAAACAACGGTAAAGCCTATAAATATGAAAAATGAAGATATACCTACAGATGAAGATAG
This sequence comes from Bacillus cereus group sp. BfR-BA-01524, assembly GCF_022662595.1. Taxonomy (NCBI): domain Bacteria; kingdom Bacillati; phylum Bacillota; class Bacilli; order Caryophanales; family Bacillaceae; genus Bacillus; species Bacillus cereus group sp. BfR-BA-01524. The sequence continues at coordinate 1,534 of NZ_JAKUDW010000173.1, forward strand.
TTACTGGGAAGCTTTTGACTTGTTCGGTTCTGAATATGTATGTAGATTATTAGGGGCACCATTATATGCGGATCTTCCAGAGGATTTGGCGTGTCCAACTTGTTCTAAAGAGATGAAGTATGTTGCTACAATTACACAAGATATCGAGGAACGCGGACTTATTTCAGTAGTTGATTTCCAGTTTGGGGAAATGAATATTTATTTTTATTTATGTCAAGATTGTTCAATTATAAAAACGGAAACACAAAGTACATAACAAGACTAACATATTATGTTAGTCTTGTTTTTGTATCGCAACATCATTAAGAATCACATCAAATATATCTTTTTGCGTAAAGTTATCTGTAAAAATAGTTTCTCTGGCAACCTCAATTGTATCGTGCGGATTATACCATCTTTGTAGGAAATCTTCACCAAATTCATGTCGTTTGTCCCTTGTGTTATGTCGTCTAATAGTTTCCTCTAATGATAAATCAAAGTAATATGTAAATGCATTTTCATCAAAATAACGAATTAATTCTTTTAACATCTCACCATACCTACGACTGTTCAATATACCTTCTAAAATAACAAATTCACATTTTCTTTTTCCCTACTTCGTAATTTCAAATAGTAGATCATGAGATAAGTTCCCCATCGTGTCGTGTACTCTTAACATATCTCTACGCACGACGTCTTGAGAGACTAAAAGTGTACCTTGTCCGAAATGTTCTTGTAGTTGCTTTGCGATCGTTGTTTTACCACTTGCGGAGTTTCCTCTAAGAATGATTAAAGTGGATGTAAGTATAGATTTAGACATAATGTATTCCCCCAACGGTATTAACTATATAGAAAATTTTAATAAATAAAGTGAGGAAAGTGTATAATTAATATGATGGATATTTAAGGAGGGGATTAGATGGGGGACATATTAAAAAATGCACAACCTATATGGAAACGGACTTGGTTTCGTTATCTAGGGGCATTTTTTATTGTTCAGTTACTGTTTATCCCGCATTAACGGGCAGTAAGATCCCCACCTCAAAATTCAGCGAGAGCGAAGAAGTTAGGTGGGGAATCAACTGCCCGTAAAAGCCCGATTGTTTCAACTAATAATCAGTGGGGGATGAACAAAACCCCCACTGATTAAAGTTTCACTTTATTTTGTGTGAAATAACTGCGTGGGCACCAAACTTTAGACCAGGCGGAGAGTTTTTTAATAGAATATTAAATTCTCAATTTTTCACAGAATGGTTCACACTCTATACAATCCCGCAATTTAACGTATTTACAGCATTTTTTACGATAACATTACTACCATATGCATTAGTAGGTGCAATGAAAGATATAATATCAAGAAAAAATATAAAAGAATAATAGAGGTATAATATGCTATTTCAAAAAGAAGGGTTATTGATTAGATACGTAATGGAAGATGATGTATCTATCATTTCTAAATGGTTAACGGACCCAGAAGTCCTGCAGTATTACGAAGGACGAGATAATCCGCAATCTGTAGAAAAGGTGCTTGATCATTTTATACATAATCCAAACAATAATGAAAAAAGATGTTTAATAGAATTTGATACCGTTCCGATTGGTTACATACAAATGTACCCAGTTGATTCAGAGTGGAAAGCGATATATGGCTATAAAGAATCACAAAATGTATGGGGAATGGATCAATTTATCGGTGAACCAGCCTATTGGGGAAAAGGAATTGGACAAAAACTCGTTCAGGCAGCAATTACATACATTATGGGTGAAATGGGAGCAGAAGCAATCGCAATGGATCCGAAAGTAAATAATGAACGAGCGATAAAGTGTTATGAAAAATGCGGATTTAAAAAAGTAAAGATTTTAAAGGAACATGAGCTGCATGAGGGGAAACTAGAAGATTGTTGGATGATGGAATATAAACAATTATAATGAATATGAAATGGCTTATATAAACGAAGGGAGCTGTGGGAAATGAAAAAAGCATTAATCGTAATTGATGTACAAGCGGGTATGTATACAGCTGGAATGCCAGTACATAATGGGGAAAAATTTTTACAAACATTGCAAGAGCTTATTGGGGAATGTCGTTCAAATGATATTCCAGTTATTTATGTCCAACATAACGGTCCTAAAGACCATCCGTTAGAAAAAGGTACGGATGGATGGCGAATCCATGCAACAATCGCTCCGCAAGAAGGGGATGATATTGTTGAAAAGACGACGCCAGATTCATTCCATAAGACAAACTTAAGCGAAGTGTTACAAGAGAAAGGAATTGAACACGTTATTCTTTCGGGAATGCAAACAGAGTATTGTGTAGATACGACAACGCGCAGAGCATGTAGTGAAGGATATAAAGTAACGTTAGTTAGTGATGCGCATAGTACATTTGATGCAGAAGTGTTACGTGCTGAAGATATTGTGAAACATCATAACGCAGTATTGGGAGCGTTTGCGGATGTTGTTGCATTAAAAGACTTGAAAGTGGCTGCCTCTAAATAAGAGGCAGTTTTTTTATTAGAAAAATAGCGTCAAATATTGTTGGTAAGTCGATATTTTGAAATAATCGTTTATATAATTTCACGTACCATAATGAAAATATATAAAAAAGGAGCACCACATAATTAAAAAGGGTGCTCCTGCATTAAAATGTTACTTTTTCTTGTCTTTATCCAATATATTTTGTTCTTCAGCAAACTCCGTACCATATGCAAAGCGGCGATTAATACGAATGTTATCATTGTTGTGCCTTGTATGAGAGTTAGAGAAGCGATGAACGATTACTTCAGATAAAGTGAAGACGATGGCAGAAAGGATACTGCCCCATGCAATTTGCATATAGTTGTCTAATAAAATATTACCGAAAATCCATACGCTTAAATATGTTAATAAGAAATCCGACATAATGGCACCAGTATTGCCAATTCGATTTAAAATAATTTTATCAACGAACATGTAGGATACGATTGTAACAAAGAGACTGAATGAAATAATTTGAACAAACGTTGCAGGGAAAAATAAAGCAAGCCCAATGCTAAATGCGATAATGCACGATATAAACTTGATAAGCACTACTGTGAAATCATTCAAAATTTACACCTCCGATTTATACATAGTTTTGCAATAAATTCTGGAGTTCATACATTGTAACGGATTTATTTACATAAAACTTTTTCATGTTCGGAATTTAGTCTAAATATTATAAAAATAACGAAAAAATGTTATAGTAAAATGAGAGTGTATGACATTTTTAGGTAAGGGGGAATCCAGGATGTGGATTACTTCAGAAGTAGAAATTCCAGATGAGTTAATTGATCACATTGAGCAAGGAAAGTTAGTGTTATTTGTTGGAGCGGGAGTTTCTATGAAAGGGAAATCAAACTTACCGAATTTTGATGATTTAGTTGATGAAATTGCAAAAACGTTATATGTCGAAAAACGTGAAATAACAGAACCACATGATTATTATCTTGGTAAAATTGCGAAAACAAAAGATGTACATCAAGTCGCAAGAGATCTTGTTCATATAGAGAAATCAAAACCGAATCCATTACATTATGCAATTCCAAGGTTATTTCCGTTAGATACAGATATCCGCATTGTAA
>NZ_JAKUDW010000174.1:0-5002 GCF_022662595.1 Bacillus cereus group sp. BfR-BA-01524
GGCCCCAGAAGGGCGGTTTTTGCCCGCTGGGGTTATCTTTGGGAGTTTGAGGGTGTAGAGGCTCGTGGTCAAGTGAATCGTGGAATAAAAAGTGTAGGACGGGACCCCCAGAAAAGGGCAAAAACCGAGGAGAACTAGCATGATAAAACATTTTTACACCTTAGAATCACGTTATTATAAAGAAATTTGGTAGTCTTTAATTAGTCTTTAACTTAACCTCAAACTTAAGGGAGATGTATAGATGAACATTGGTAGACAAATACAATATTTTCGTAAACGGGATAATATGTCCCAAGAGAAGTTGGCAGAAAAAATTCATGTTTCCAGGCAATCTATTTCGAACTGGGAAAATGAAAGAAACTATCCAGATATTCATAATTTACTAATGATGAGTATTCTTTTTAATGTCTCCCTGGACGATTTAGTTAAAGGAGATGTAAAGATTATGAAAGAAGAGCTTCAAAAATCAAATTTCTTTAAGTGGAGTTACATCATGTTAGCATCAATGATTATACTTCCTATTTCTATTGCACCTGTATTTTACTTTTTTGGTTATTATGGTCTTATAATACCTTTTGTACTTACGATTTTGCTTATGTTTTCATCACTGAAAGTTGAAAATATAAAAAAAGAGCATAATTTAAAAACTTATCGTCAAATAGTTGATTTTATAGAGGGAAAACCTATAAGTGAAGTAAAGCCTAATATAAAAGATAAATTATTAAAAATAGGTTTGATGCTTGCAAGTGCTTTAATTAGTTATAGTTTGATTTATTTAGGATTGAGTGTATTCGGAAGATAACTTAGAAAACTATTAAAAGTCCTCCAGATTGTTTAACTGGAGGACTTTTGTGTTTATATAATTTTTGTTATTAGGGTAGTGTCAGGAAAATGAGGATTTACAACGTTAAGCAACTTATAAAAAAAACGATTCCTCTCCAAACAGTAGGAATCGTTTTTTTTAATTAAGCCTATTAAGCAATTAGACTCGTTTGTGGAATCTTTTATCTACTTTTTGTTTCACTGTTTTTACTCCCTTGCGGAAAAAGAAGAGAAATAAGGTACAAGATGGCAGCTGTTGCAACAGCTGACCAACTAATGGATATCCAATCAATTCCATTATGTTTGATCATACTAGCAATTACAATCCCGATAAGAATACCTAAACTGGTTAAAAGGTATGATTTCCAATTTAAATCTGTCGATCCTTTACTATCTTGAATTATTTTTTCTTTCAACTCTCCATCACTCCTTAATAATTCATCGATTGTGATCCCGAATAAATCACTTAAATCGATAATCACTCCAATACTGGGATAGTTTTTACCTGTTTCCCATTTAGAAACTGATTGACGGCTAACATGTATTTTTGTAGCAAGGTACTCCTGTGACCAACCTTTCTTTTCTCTTTCTTTTTTTAATTTATCTCCAAAAAACATATTGTTTATCGCCCTTTCTTATTTCAGTATTATTGAAGTGGATGGCTAAAGTAAAGATAGTTATAGGCGCATAAAGGTGCAACCTTTTGTTGCACTTTTATGCGCCGCTAAATGGCTCGTTTGTTTAATTGTATTATCTATCTATAACAAATTTTACCATAAAAAGAACTGTTTTTTATTTGCGTCTCAATTCTTATTTTGTATATCTTATTCATAGATAGTTAACATAACGTCCTATTATCGGTAGCAAATCTTTTCATAGAATCCTTGTAGCTACAGGGATTCTTCTTTTTTTGTCTTGTTATCTTTTATACAGGATTTTATACATCGTTGATAGGGCGGGAATCAGTGGCATCCCCTTTACTCTTTTTTTGCATAAAATCTTGTATATAGAAAAAAAGATTTTGATGTGGGTATCGAGAAGTAATGAGTATTCAATTTTAAAATTGGGTCTGTAATAGGAATTATACAAATTACCTATGTAAAGATTATGGAAATTAATAGTTTGAAACAAGTGATACGTGAATTATTAGGAAAAAGGGTATATCATTGCTATAGCGAATATATTTTTTGAGGTGAAACGCTATGAAGACGCTATATAGTCCTAGTGATGTGGCAGAGCAATTAGGCATCCAATCTAGCACATTACGTAAGTATGCTGATGTGCTGGAAAAAGAGGGTTATACTTTCATCAAAAATGAACGTGGGCATAGGAAGTATAGAGAAAGTGATGTAATGGTGTTTCGTAAGGTTATAAACCTAAAGAGCGACACAGACATGACATTAGAAAATGCTACAAAGCAAATAGTATCATGGCATCAAGGTGTTGAAGTGTTGCCATTGGAGCGACATGAAGTTGAGCGCTATGAAGAACCTGATTTCAACGCTACACCGCTACAGGTGATGATTCAAGAACAAAAAGAAGTCATTGAAAAGCAAAATGAATTACTCCAGGAATTAACTAAACGATTAACCGAGCAAGATCAGCGATTTGCACAAAGAGAATCAAAATTATTAAGCGCTATACAATCGATACAGGATTCCCAAAAACTTATAGCGATGAATTCTAGGGAAGACATAAGAAAGAACCAGGGCCGTGATGAAATGCTCATGCAAACGATTAGAGAAGTTCAGGAAGTTAAGAAATTGATTGCGGCAAGCAAGAGTAAGAAATGGTATGAATTTTGGAAGTGAAATTTAGGGTCTGGAATACCTATGTAGGGAAAGTAGTTTTATGATGAGGTGTATTCTTCATTTAAATTTATTGAAGTTGGCCTCAGAAGGGCGGTTTTTGCTCTCTGGGGTTATTAGGATAAAACGAAGTAATTTTTATGGCATACATAGAATAAGGGAATGCATTATAGATCAGTCTATAAGTATTCCCTTATTCTATGTATTATTAATTTTTAAATGAATTAATTTAAAATTACAAATAAATTGTGGAAAGAGTGTATTATAATAACAGCCCATAAAGAATTTGTTTTTTTGTAAATGTATCCTAAGAATAAACTTAATAAAAGAATATATATATGGTTGTGTAAAATTAGAAATTCTTCATTATTGAGCCATGTTGGGTAATGAATAATTAAAAAAAGAATGGCTGTAATTATATTGGACTTAAAAAAATTATAACGCTTTTGTAGTTCATTTAAAATTAATCCTCTATATACTATTTCTTCAGTAAATCCTGCTATAAATATGGAATTTATATATTGATTAAAATTTGAAGGTATATAAAAGGATGTCTTTTCTATTAAATAAGTTTTCACAAAAAAATTTATTCCAAGTAATAATGTAATGATTATTCCGTATGTAAATCCTTTTTTTATATTTGTATTTAATTTGATGTAACTGTTAAATTCTTCTTTTAAGCAAAATTTAATGTAAATCCAAGCTGGTATAATCCATATTAATATCTTAATAAAAGCATTAAAAAAGGTTGAAAAATCGTTGCTAAATGATTCTATATATCCGGTCCAATCTTCTTTTAGGAACCATACAGAATAGAAGAATATAATATATAAAATAAAATTAATCTTATTATTTTTATAGATATTTAAATTTCTTTTCATAATTTTTTATGGCCTTTCTTTGTATGAAAGAGAATTATAATTTAATGAAATAAGAGAGTGTTGAAATAGATAATTATGTAAACATTCTCTTATTTCATTTGTTATAAGTGATTTTATATTTTTTCAGATGGTTTTTGATTAATATAGCAATTATCATCACAGGTTCCACTTGGAACTATTTTTCTTTTATTTGCTATAATATCGTATGTTTTTTGACCTAATCCAATGCTATTAGCTAGATACATTAATAGTAATAAAGGCCATAATATAGGAATACGCTTTGTTATTTGTATAAACGAATGGATACCTTCAAATAATTTATCTTCATTAATTTTTTTACTATGAATACGTTTTTCTAACTTGGTGATATCTAATTTATATTTTGTTAAAATTTCTTCGTCTCTAAAAGAATAAAACTTTAACATACCAAAAATATCCATTTTTGATAGGTTATTTACGCTTTTTTTACAGAATGGGCACCATCCATCATAAAATACTATTATTTTTTGATGATTTAATGTTTTAGTTTCTCCTGTTTTTAAAAGAGCTGTTTTAATTCTTTGTGAAGTCTTATTTTTTATATGTTTATATTTGTGATAAAAGGTTTTATATTCTTGATCTGTTAAAACAATAAATTCTAATACTATTAAAGTTAATGAGAATGTAATTAAACCCATTCCATATGCTATTCCTATGTGGAAACCTACAATACATAATACAATGAAATATTTTGTGTATTTATTAAACAATAAGAATGGAAATGCGATTTTAATAATAATAGCTAAGTAGGTGAAAATTACAATTAGATACGTATTATTACTAATAAGTGGTGTTAAGATTCCTCTTGAAAATTGATCAACTTGCATAATGTAATAAATGGCTGTTCCATTGTGCCACATTTCTCCTATTATTTGATATAATCCCGAGACTAAATATAGAATAGATATTTGTATAATAGTTGCTATGCAGGCTATGTTATGGAATATATTTGTTATTTTTGTTTTTAAGGAATTGCTTCGTTGATTTGTTTTTTTTGAATCAATGGAAAAGTATCTACTCATGTCTGCAAATAAAAGATAAAAAAGACATACTCTTAAAATATTATCTCCACCGTCGGAAATCATTGGATTTCTTTCTAATAATGAAAAATAAAATATGAAATTTATAATTGAAACTAATCTTGTTTTATAACCAATTATAAATAGAACACTCAATAATATGCCGATATGATAAATGATATTAAAATATATATCTGAATTTGATAATGAATATAGGTTTGTTGAACCAGTCATTTCGTTACTTATAATACCTTGGTTTCCCCATAAATAATATCTTTGACTGTAATGTATTAAATACATATATAACATAAGAAATCCAATACTAATTCTAGCTAAACTAGTGCCGATTAAAAAATGATCTTTTGATAACCAATTGGTAATTTTAGATAAACAGTTCATTATAAGTTTTTCTCTCCTTTTTATAAAGGTGGTA
>NZ_JAKUDW010000175.1:0-4896 GCF_022662595.1 Bacillus cereus group sp. BfR-BA-01524
TCACTTTTTATTACAATAACTTCATTGAATGTTTTAGCTTCATCACTTATATGTGCAACAAAACGCTCATATATATCTGTAGACTTACCTACATATAAATTCTTCTTATCCCGTTGAATATAGACTACTGGTATTCCATCTATTTTAGGATCTCTGATACAACCTTGCCCAAACTCTTTTCGCTTCTTTTTAATTATGTAAAATGAAGATAATTTTGCTGCAAATGATAGCATTTGAATAACTCCCTACTTTTTAATTTTAAGAATACTTAAGGATGTGTGGATTTCATACTTTTGAAATACAATCCTTACATCCAAATCATGATCTCAACCATCTGCTTTCTCATAACCATTTTAAAAAACTGTAAAACGATTTTCGTTTTACAGTTCGTTATATTTTTTATTACTCCCAAATGCTTTTTCTACAGGATATTTCTCTGCATTCTTTTCCAACTTAGCATGTACTACTTCTTCTAGATCGATATCTAATTTATCACTTAGCATAAGTAAATAGATCATTACATCGGCCATTTCTTCTTTTATTTCCTGCATTTTCGTCTCTGTTGCTTCTTCACTAGACTTCCATTGAAAAGTTTCAAGCAACTCTGATGCTTCTAAATTTAAGGAAATTGCTAGATCCTTCGCATTATGAAACTGCCCCCAATTTCTCTCATCTCGAAATTTTATTACTGCCTTTTGCAAATCTTCCATCACTATTAATCTCCTCTCAATTACTTACTATTTCTTTAAAACAAAATTCATTATATCTATAATTCCATCTAATTAACCTTGATCCAGATATAATCATCTTCATATTTAACATTTAATTTTAATCGAATCCCCTTGATATAGTCCTCTAATTTTCTTGTAAAATCCTCATCATTGAATTGGTCATATTTATCTATGGCTAGATATAACTTAAATATATTCCCTTTCGTTAAATCAAACTCCCATTTCAAAAAATTATGTAGCATATTTTCCTTACTCATGTAGTGATTAGCTTCCATATAATCTAGTAATTCATATAGATTATAGTATACCAAGTTATTTGGTTTAAGCTTTTCACATTTGGGACAATATTCTCTATATCTATCTTGTAATTGCATAATCATTTCTGTTCCACATTGATTACAGTTATACATGTACCATTCCCCTTTACTGGATAACACAATTCGTCTCTCTTATGTTCTTCCTGTCTTTGAAGTTAAAAATTATACTATTTTACTTTAAAAATATTCCTCTTATGCCACTTAAAGTATAATTTATTTTCCGGTTGAATTCCTATCTTAGCTTTTGGTATTAATCCAAATTTCAAATAATCTGTTTCCACTATTAATGAGGAAATATACAGTCGTCCCTGTCCATCAAATGTGATAAATCCTTTATCATAAAGAGCATCATGATTACAGCACAGTAGTACACCGTTATACGGATCTAAGCGTTCCATACTTGTACTATCTTTCCATGGCTTAGAATGACTTGCTCTTAACAATTCTGGTAAATCTATTCCGCATAATGCACATTTTCCGCTCCAAATCTCCATTAATTCCTCTCTAAATTTTTGCTGTCCAATTCGGATTTTCGCTTTTACTTCGGATTCCGTCTCAGCTATAACCGGAATTAATGTGTTGTTTTCTGTCCTTCTTACCGGATCAACTGCTAACTCTAATTGCTCATCATTTATTTTATAAATGTTTGAATCACCAATTAGTTCCATTAATTTAAGGGCTAATTCTTCATTACATGGATATAAATAACCTTGGTTTCCATTTGCATCTGATTGAAAAGGTGAATATTTAATTGGCAACAGGTGCGATATTTCTTCAAATTTCTCACGTATATTAATTGGTTTTTCTAACTCATGATATTTTAAAGATACCAAATAGCCTTCATCATTCCATTGATCATGGCTTTTCATAATCGATGGTTTATTCGATTCCTTACAATCTTCTTCAGCGATACTAACTGCTACAATATTCCCTTTTACATAATGAAAGATCCGATCCCCCTCTTTTACATCCATCATTCTTTTCCATGAATGTGGTACATTACCGCCTCTATCCTTTTTAGGTGACCAAATAATTTCTAATCCTTTTTCCTCTTGATATGTATGCCCCTGCATAACAATAAAATGATTCATATACTCTCTCCTAAAGCGTTAACTCATTACGCTATTTTCTATTTAATATAATACTAAAAAACTCTCCTATGATTAGCAAATTGTCTGTTTCATTTTCAATACCAAACAACCTTCTCTACAGAAAAATTCTGCAATTCCTTTTACTCAACAATTGAGAAATCCAACTTTATATCCATTTATAAAAACAAAAGAGTTGACCCAAAAGGTCAACTCTTCTATTTTAATTTTTTTATTTCTCTTCTTCTTCTTTTTTTGCAATTTCCCGTTCATTTTTAGCGATTAAATCATGAAAATGTTCTTCTTTGTTTTCTTCAATATAATTCATAAGGTCTTTAAGTTCCATTTATATCGCCTCCTGTATTTATTATATCAATAATATAATAAAATGTCAGGATAAAATCTATTAATTATTTTATAAAATTTATACGATATAAATCACCTAAAAAACAAGGACTGACTTCTCGTAAAATTGATTATTTCGAGATTCATCCACAATAATTTCTTTTACTCGTTTTGATTCTTTAAAAGCAAAAACTTCTGGTTCCTTTCCTGTATTATCATATAAAGTAAAGCAATCTATTAAATCTTTAATTTTAGAAAATGTAGTAGCTACTCTCATATGACTTTGTTCAATAATATGTTCAGGAACCAATCTTCCTGTTACTTTAAAACGCATATTAGATCGTTCTAAGGCCACTTTTATTGGAACATCCACAATGATTGCTTTAATGCTGAAACCCGCTTGTCTTAATTGTTGAATTAACTTTATGTATTTCACTTCATTTTTCATTGTACCATCATACATAAAGTTTAGTTTTCTTTTCATGCAAATCTTTAATAGTTTCATGGTAATATCACTACTTTCATCATGAACTAGAAAAGCTGCTTGTTTCATTGACTCAATATCTTCAGATTCCATTGCATCTTGATACTCTGGTATTTTTTCTTTAATTTTATCAGGATCTATCCAAATCATATTTTGTTTCTGAAGTTTATACCCCTTAATTACTAACTCTCCAATTGAACTTTTTCCAGCAGCAGAACCACCACCAAGTAATATAGCTTCAACTTCCTGCTCTTGCTGTAATTGACCTTTTAGAAATGATTCAATAATCTCATTATGTAAAAGCTTACGTTCTATTGTGTACTCTCCATTAATTACGTACTTTTCTCTAGTTGGTTTCAATTTTTATTCTCCTCTTCTATAGATGCATTATTGTGTCCCTTTAAAAATTTGAGACCTTCCCCTTTAACTGCGCTTATTACTTCGGTATTTTGAAATCTCTATAAGAGATTTAACTTACTATAATTTCATATAACTCTTTTTGTTAGATGCTATAGGTCTCAATTCATCACTATATATCCCTTCTAAACAATCATTTTTCTCTTTAGCTTAAAACCTACTTTATACATCCACTTAAACAAACAAAAAAGGGCTCCTTTAAGTCGATTAATCGTGCATAGCAAATAAGCTATATACACTAATCGGCTCAAAGAAGCCCTTTCAAAATTGAAACAAGAAAAAACTTGCTTCTACAACTCAACCACAACACATAAGATGTGGGAATAAACGGAATCAAATAAACTAACAATATAATTATATATTACATAATAAAATTATAATTCTCAAGGATATTTCATTAAAATATTCCTACAGTGCTTCTACGGTAGGAATATCAGCAGGTGCCCACTTTAAATGCTTTAAATCTTTAATACTCATCCATTTTAGCTCTGCATGCTCAAGAGCTTTAGGCTTACCTGCCAAGATTCTAGCTTTATATGTAGTAAGATGAACAACAATAGTTTCATACTCGTACTCGACTTCCTCTACCTTCTCATCTACAACAATTGTACATCCAAGCTCTTCTTTAATTTCACGAATTAATGCAGCTGGTGGCTCTTCTCCCTTGTTTATCTTACCACCTGGAAATTCCCAATAATTCGGTAACGTCATTGTAGGAGAGCGTAATGCACATAAGACTTCATTATTTTCATTAACAATTACCGCACCAACCACTGATATTTTTCTCTTCATACTTATTCACTTCCTTATACAGATTAATTAATACTTACTATCTTATATTAATTCATATTTTAACACCAAATTTTCCTTTTAAATGATGATTAACCTTTCATTTGCTAATGAATGAGACAAAATGAAAATAAAAAAATGGAAAATTTGTTAACGACAATGATATGCTTACATATGTATATTTGTTACATAAATACATTAATTTTATTAAATGAGAGGTGATGAATTGCATCTCGATATTAAATCATTACGGCATTATAATTTATAAGCAAAATCTAGTACCTTAGATAAGGAGGATCTTAAATGAACTGGAGAAATTTTTTTGGTTATCGTTCTAAAACCGCATGGAAAATGTTTATTGCTTCCATTGTTTATATCTTTATTTTATTTTTAATACTTCAAGCAATTATTCCAAATTCTATCCGCCCTGTCCTTGTTAATATTGGTTTTTTGGGATTTTCGTTAAGCTTACTGGCTTTAATTATTGGATTAATCAAACCACAATTTGTATTACCCAAAATACAAATTAAAACCAGAAAGAAAGTAGTATATTCATATTTATATCTAGCACTAGCTTTCTTTTTAATGGGTATTGTATTTATTGATGGAAAATCAACTTCCAATCAAACTGTACAAAAGGCAGACACCAAAATTGCCACTTCACAAGATACTAAAAAAGATACAGCAGACACAAAGAGTAAGGAAGAAGCTGACAGTAAAGCTCA
>NZ_JAKUDW010000176.1:0-4841 GCF_022662595.1 Bacillus cereus group sp. BfR-BA-01524
GAATAAACAACAAAGCTCTAAACAAGAGGATTCCTCTCAAGATAAGCAACAAAGCGCTAAGCAAGAGGATTCCTCTCAGGATAAGCAACAAAGCGCTAAACAAGATGACTCGTCTCAAGGTAAACAACAAAACAGTAAGCAAGATGACCCTTCTCAACGTAAGCAACAAAGCTCTGGAGGTAATAGTATTTATGACTTTACAAAACCAGAAAAAGACCGTATTCATTCTCTACAAGATTTAATAGAGAAACTTAAAAAGTCTAGTGATTTTATTAATTACCATACATCTGACGATGAGACGATGCCTTATTGGATTTCTTACTATCGCCCTTCACTTGATGGAGAGAAATTACAGAAATATTTAATGCCTACTCTTTTAGAGAAACCTTGTGCTTCTCTAGAACAACTAAAAGAACATATTCCGATGAGCGGCATTACAATTACGAACGACTTACAAAAAATTGAGGATATGGTTTTAAAGGGGCATGCGATCATTCAATTAAATCAGCAAGATCAAAAATGTATGCTTGCAAACATTGCAATTGATAATTATCGTGCGCCAACCCCTCCTTTAAACGAATCAACTGTTATTGGTCCGCAAGAAGGTTTCGTAGAGGATATTGATACAAACATTAATTTAGTTCGAAAACGTCTTCCTGTTTTAGATTTACAAACAAAAGAAATGATTATCGGCGAGTTTTCCAAAACAAAAGTTGTCATGATGTATTTAGACAACCTAGCTGAAAAAGATAATGTAGATTTTCTCGAGGAATCATTACGCGCTCTTGAATATGATCAAATTAATGATAGTGCTTATATACAAGAATTGATGGGTGAAAAATCAATTTTCCCTCTCTATATCAATACAGAACGTACTGATAGAGTTACAAAAGCACTAATTGATGGAAAAATCGCTATTTTTGTTGATGGTTCTCCAAGTGTTTTACTAACACCTGTATCCTATTTCGATTTTTTCATTTCACCAGAAGATTATAATGTCTCTTGGCTATACGCTACATTTTCAAGAATTTTGCGCCTTATCGCCGTTCTATTTTCAATTTGCGCTACACCGTTATACGTTGCAGTTTTAAATTATCATTATGAACTTATTCCAAGTGATTTACTTGAAACTTTGATTTTATCAAGGGCACAAGTACCATTCCCACCTTTAATTGAAGCGCTCTTTTTAGAACTCGCAATTGATTTATTAAGAGAAGCTGGTGCAAGGTTACCTATGAAAGTTGGGCAAACACTCGGTATTGTAGGCGGTATCGTAATCGGGCAAGCATCTGTACAAGCTGGGTTAACGAGTAATATTTTATTAATTATCGTTGCACTATCAGCACTCGCTTCCTTTATTACACCTATTTATAAAATGGGTAATGCTGTTCGATTACTACGCTTCCCGTTTCTCATATTTGCAGAAATAGGGGGACTTTTCGGTATTTCTCTTGGATTTATCTTTTTATTTACTCATCTATTTAGACTTACTTCCTTACGTAAGCCGTACGCTTTGTTTTATCCGACAAGGCAACAATCAGTTAAAGACTCTTGGATCCGTTTTCCATTAACAATGATTGATACAAGAGATGTGCAAGCAAGACCACAACATGTAAAAAAGGCTGCGAAAGGAATTTCAACAAAACATAGATCGGATTTTGATGATTGAGAAATGAGGTGCATTGATGAGTAAAGTTCAAGAAAAATATCAAATATCTCCTGTCTTTGTTTTCTTCTTAATTCACGGTGCACAGTTTGGCGCTGGCGTTCTCGGATTCGCTCGAATTATTGCAAAAGCTGCTGGATACGATGGATGGATGGGGGTTATAATCACAGGAATTTTCATCCATATTATTATATGGATGATGTATGTCTTATTAAAAGAAACAAATGGGAATTTAATTGATTTACATCGGCAAACATTTGGAAAATGGCTAGGAAATAGCATTAGCATCATCTTTATGGCTTATTTTTTAATCGTTAGTATTTCGGTCATCCGAACATATGTTGAAATTATTCAAGTCTGGATGTTTCCGACCGCTTCCACCTTTATGTTAACACTCTTTTTATGCTTAGTTAGCTATTACATTATTTCTTCTGGATTTCGTGTCATTACTGGTATTTGCGTCATCTCAGTTGGCGGTACATTGGGCTATTTACTTCTTAGCCTATTCGTTTTGAAATACTCACATTGGGATAATTTACTTCCTATATTTACACATTCTTTTTCAGATATTTTAAAAGCAGCGCATCTGTCCATCTACAGTATGACAGGGTTTGAGATTTATCTAATGGTTTATCCTTTTGTGAAAAAACCTATACAATCTCATAAATTCGCTCAATACGGAGCACTATTTTCAAACCTACTATATTTATTTAGTACCGTTTTAGCCTTTACCTTTTTTAGTGAAAAGCAATTGTTAAAAACGATATGGGCACAACTTTCTATGACCCAAGTCATTCAATTACCATTCATAGAAAGGCTCGAATATATTGCAATTTCAGGCTATGCACTTGTTATTATTACAAGTTTCATCCTCCCCTTATGGGCGGCAATGAGAGGAACTCACGAAATATTTCGCGTGAAACAAAGAGGTGTTCTAATTGCTTTCATCCTTATCACTCTCATTGTTTCACAACTTTTAACAAACAGGCATGATATTAATAATTTTATTAGTAATGCGTCAAAAGTTAGTTTTTGGCTCATTTATGTATACATCCCGATCCTATTTATTATTGTGTGGGTGAAAAGAAAATGGAAAAAATCAAAAGTACAAGCAAATTAATACTTATTTTTTGTATAACATTCTTTAGTTTAACTGGATGTTTACAAAAAAATATTATCGATGATGTACAGCTTATTCAAGGAAGCGTTTTTGATGTAGGAAAAGATAATAAAGTAAAAGTAACCTTCGTTTGTCCCATTCAGAAAAAAGGAAATAAAGTTCAAGTTTTTGAAGGCAGCGCAAATGCGGTAAAACAAGTAAAAGCAGACACATCTTTAGAGTCTTCTCAACCCTTTGCTAGCGGACAAATGCGTGTCGCTCTATATACGATAAGACTTGCGAAAACAGGAATGTCTACTTCATTCGATACATTACTTCGAGATGTGAATATAGGGAACGCTTTATATGCTGCTTTATTAGAGGGAAATGGCACTGAACTTTTAAAAGGCAAATATACAACCTCATACAACGTTGCAATTTATATAAAAAAGTTACTAGAACATAATATGGAAACCGGTCCTTTACCAAGAGATAATCTGCATGTAGGAGCATTCCGTTATTATCAAGAGGGGCAAGACTACTATATTCCAATTTTAAAGAAACATGGTGATAAAATAAAAATCACCGGAATTGGTCTTTTTAAAAAAGATAAATATATCGGTAAAATTGCGCAAAAAGATATGTTCATATTTAAAGGACTGTTAGAGAAACATAAATTAGATTCACATGAATTTAAAACGGATTCTGCGTACGTAATGATTAATAATATTCGTTCTGTTCCAACTTACGATATAAAAATTAAAAACGGGAAGCCTTCTTTTTTCATTAACGTTCATCTTGATGCACGTATTCAAGAATTATCAAAACAAATTAACTTAGAAAATAACAAGAACACAAAAAACATTGAAAAAGATGTACAAAAGCAATTGGACGTACAGGCTGCCAAATTAATTAAGCAGTTTAAATCTTTAAATGTCGATCCCCTCGGGCTAGGAGCAAAATATAAACACCATTATCGCCCATTCAAATTAGAGGAGTGGAGACGAATGTACAAAGATGTTCCAATTAATATAAAATACACCGTAAACATTACAAATTCTGGTGTAATTGAATGAGAAATGATTGAACTCCTCTCTCCAGCATGATACAACGGAGAGAGGAGTTTTTTATTATCAAATAGAGAGAGAAGATATTTATGGGGGAGCTTATGTCTAAAAAATTAGTAAAGCCTATTTTAAATGGTATTTTATTTCTCGGCGTCTTTTTATTTGCTCATACATACTTGAAAAATGTTTCCTTCACACGTTACTTACTGGCCGTTATCCCAATGTTACTCGTTGGTATATTTGGCATTGATCTTATTTTATCTATTTTAATTAAGAAAGAAGAATAACAAGCGAACATCTTATTTTCTATAAGATGTTCTTTTCATTTCATAATCACCTTATGTTACAATGAAATTCGGCAGAAAACGAGAAAGGATTGAAACAACATGACAAACGAAAAAGGTTTAGATAAAGGGTACGAACTTGTTGCAAAAATGCACGAAGTATTCGGACATCCTGTGACAAATACTCCAACCAAATTAGCTGAAGAGCGCGCAAAAATTCGTGCGAGTTTTATGCAAGAAGAGCTAGAAGAATTTCTAGAAGCAACGACTGTTGAAGATCAATATGATGCACTGATTGACCTTATTTACTTTGCATTCGGAACGTTTACAGAAATGGGCGTACGTCCAGATAAAGGATTCGAAATTGTAAATAATGCAAACATGGCAAAATTATTCCCTGATGGAAAACCTCGCTTCCGTGAAGGCGACGGCAAAATTCTAAAACCAGAAGGCTGGCAAGCACCTGAGCCGCAACTTCGTGCTGAGATTGAACGTCAGCGCCAAGAAGCTGAAAAAAACTGCTAGGATTTCCTAGCAGTTTTTTATTATGTCTTTTTTTCTGCAATTCATTAATGACCCACGTGTCCCGCGTGTCCTGCTGCTCCACCAATACTAGCCGCTCCTGCTGCCGCTCCTCCTGCTCCTCCTGTTCCCATTCCACCTGTCCAAGGAGAAGATTGTTGCTGTTGTTGATATTGCTGATATTGTTGGTGTTGATGTTGCTG
>NZ_JAKUDW010000177.1:0-4759 GCF_022662595.1 Bacillus cereus group sp. BfR-BA-01524
TCCGCACCGTTTAGATAATGATAAAGACGGCATTCCATGTGAAGATTATAAATATCCAAAGAGCACAAATACTACAACAGAAAATAAAGAAACTACTAAACCTCAAGAACAACCTAAACAAGAAAATACTAAACAGGAAAACACTAAACAAGAACCTGTTAAACAAGAAAACACTAAGCAAGAGAATTCAAAACAAAACAACCAAACAACAAATAATAAACAAGAACAAACTAAGCCTCAAACAACTGCAAAAGAAACAAAGAAAAATACTAATACAGTTGTGAAAAAAGAAACGAAAAAACAAGGTGAAAAATTACCTAATACAGCATCAAACGGTGTTACAATGATGCTAGCAAGCTTAGGATTAGCATTAGCTGGATCTGTATTAATGTTCCGTCGTAAAAAGACAAACGCATAAAATAGTTCCTTAAAACGGCAGGAGAAATCCTGTCGTTTTCAAATGGAGTGATAAAAGTGAATAAAAAACAATGGATAGGCTTATGTTTAACTGTTATTGGACTTACTATCTTTTCCTATTATTTTCTAGAATGGTATAGTGCTAGGCAATCAGCAGAGTCGTTAACAACTAACGAGGCTAAACAATATGAGATCTCCACATCTTCTAAAGAAAATGAAACGCAAAACATCAATCAAACAGAGACAGAGATAAAGACTGACACTTCATTACAAGAAGAACCTGTACAAATTCCTGCTTCAAAGGTAAACCATCAGTTAGGAGATAAAGTAGCATATTTAATTATCCCTAAAATACAAAAGAAATACTCTATATATTGGGGAGCCGATGATAAAGTACTAAAAAAGGGTGTAGGTATGTTTGTTAGTGACTTAACTACTACACCATCTGGAAATGGCCATACAGTTTTAAGTGGACATAGAGATACTGTTTTTACCGAGCTTGGTCAATTAAAGGAAGATGACCAACTTATCGTGGAATATGAAAATAAAACATATACATATGAAATTAACAAGCATTGGATAACAGATTCAGAAGATCGAACAGTTATTGTAGAAAAAAGTGAGCCGACATTAACATTAACAACTTGTTATCCTTTTGACTATATAGGAGACGCTCCAGATCGGTACATAATTGAAGCATCTCTACTTTCCATTCATTGAGGATGGAAAGTCCAATACACATTAGTAAAATTAAAGTGGTTATCGAGTCGGAGAAAGGCACCTTAGGGTGTCTTTTTTATGTAAATAAGCTGCTCATACGGACAGCTTATTATGTTTTTTGGCTTAGCGTGATTTTTTCGAAATGTTAGAGGCATCTGATGCTCATCAACCTAACAGAACAGGTTGCTCCCAGAAGTTTTTATATAAAATAACATCAAAAAATAGGTCTTAAACAAGCGTTAAAAAAGAAAGCTGAAGGGCAAGTATACCCTTTTGGAATCTTTTTAAGAGAAAATGATAAAATGAAGATAATACTAGGAAATTGTGGGGATGATTACGTTGCTTACTTTGATAAAATTTGTAATTAGTTATGCTGCAAGTCTGTTTGCTTGTATTTTTGGATGGTTCTTGATTTCATATATTTTTAATCCTAGCTTTATTCACCCCGACGTTTTACAGGGATTCATAAAAACTATCGTTACTTATGGTAGTATACCAGCTCTTATAGCTTGTCTAATTGGGGAAGTCTTATATAGGAAAATTAAACGATGTAGAGAGTTTCAATTTGGAATTCCTTTATTTATAGGACTAGCAGTTATCTATACACTTATACCATTTCTTTTTCTTTTTACTTTTTCTTTTTCATATTTCTTTTATTTCGTTGCACCTGTTATGATGGGGTCCTTAGCTTTTTATTTAGTGCGTAGAAAAATATAATTATAATAGATATGTCTGAATCACTAGTTTCAAAAAGCCTTCACGCAATGATGATTGCATGAAGGCTTTTGATGTTTTCTTATTTTTTTGTCTCGTTGACCCATGTAATAATGTCCTGGATGACGTACTCGGGAACATTTGCAGGGATTTCGTACTCACTTGGAAGACTTAATTCCCCGTCACCCTCCGTGAAGAAATGATTCAATTTCGGATATTCTTTGAAATGAACATTCCCGCTGTTTGAAAGTCCTTCCTGCCATTTTGTATAGTCATCTTTTACTGTTACTTGATAATCGCGTGCCCCTTGCAGAATGAATAAAGGCTCTTTTCGTGATTTTGCCTCCTCAACTGGACGCCACCTAGTAACATCATACATAAAATGAGGAGACGGAA
Organism: Bacillus cereus group sp. BfR-BA-01524; assembly: GCF_022662595.1. Classification (NCBI taxonomy): domain Bacteria; kingdom Bacillati; phylum Bacillota; class Bacilli; order Caryophanales; family Bacillaceae; genus Bacillus; species Bacillus cereus group sp. BfR-BA-01524. Next base: position 2,248 of record NZ_JAKUDW010000177.1, read on the forward strand.
ACGGAAAATTGTAGCCAGCTGGCGGATGGTCAGGATTGAAAGTGGGATCCAGGATAAAAGCGAACTGTCTTTTTAGTTCATCGATTACTTCCTTTGGCGCCCCAAGGTATTGACTCACATCAATGGCAGTGTCAGTCAAAGGGCGTGCAGGTGGTGCGAGTAAGATACTTCCTCGAACAAGTGAGGAAGGCGCTTTGCTCAGTATACGCGGCATTGTGCCAGCTCCTTGGCTATGTCCGAGAATGAAAATATTATTTGGATCAATGCCTTCCTGCTGCGCTGCTGACTTTGCTGCATATATGGCATCATCTGTAGTATCACGGTCTAATGTAACAGGTTCTGCACTCATCTTTAATGCATGTTCTAAGGTGCGTTTTTCATAGCGCAACACTGCAATTCCGTTGGATGAAAGGCCTACCGCAAGATCGCGTAAGATTTTTGTTCCCAAATAGGTAGCATCGCGATCATGGATGCCAGCACCATGCACAAGAACAACGACGGGTACCTTTTCACCACGCTTATGTTTCGGAACTGTTAATGTCGCTGGTAACGGATAGGTAGAATTTCCAATGACGATTTCACGTTCTTGATAGGAGTCAGGTTGATCATAGATAGGATGTGGGATGGTATAAGATTCCTCGGGTGGCCTTTCTCCAATTTCATCTACTTTCCCGCCAGGTGTGAATTTAAGGAGTAGCGGTATGGTAGTTCCTTCGGTAGCTGCTGGAATTTCCACCGTCTGATGGACCAAGTTTCGTTCTTTTATCACGGGGGTTCCCATGCTTTTTATCCCGCTCCAGCCACTTTTTGTCCACCAGTTTTGTAATGTGGTTGCTGTAAACTTAGATTGAAAAGCAGTAGACGTCAACTGTAGTGCCTCTGCATACTTACCTTGCTGGAGATATTCAAAAAATAATGATGTACGCTCCGTTAAAGAGACTAGTTTCTTTTCAGCAGATTGTTCCTCGCGTGTATCTGCGTGAATAGTTGCTGTAAGCGGGAAAGATGAAACGCCTAAAGAAAAGAGTAGGGTAAAGGTAAGTACTGATCTTTGTATTTTCTTTTTTTTATTCATGTTTTAACCTCCAATATGTGATGGTACAAAACAGGTATGGTAATTAGAATTCTGGCGCGAAAACTTCAAAATATTTGCAAGCAATCTCCAAAACTTGGACATACTAATATTATTATTCTAAAAAAACGTAGCTTTCTTCTCTTGTCACATGCATATTAATCCCAGAAATAACCTTTCTTCCTTCACTTTATATTTTGATTATAGGAAACAAAGCTTTCGTTTTTCTTACTTGATAATTACAAATTCCTTAAGTAGGGGATATTTTAAAAATGGATATGTGGCGGTACTCCTATGTTAAGAGATAGCTTAAGGACCGAGGATTATATTGTTTTTATGAAGAGTTGATGTTATGTTTGTTTTGTAACATATGGTGTTTTATGTATGTAGGAGGATTTATTGAAGAAATTATTAATATTGTTTTTATTAGCTACATTTTGTCTACAGATTACAGGATGTTCTAATAAGATGGGTACACTAAGGGAGAAGTCTAAAACTTCAACACCTGTGAAGTCTAAACGCATCAATAAAGGGTGGTACAAACATATGTAATAGTTTGTATCACCCTTTGTTGATGATAGAAGTCATAAGGAAAAGGTTGATAGTTAGATATTTTTCATAAAGAAAAGACACCCTAAGGTGCCTTTCTTCGACTTGAACCATCTTAATTTTAATAATATATTGGACTCCCATCCAAATATTATTTTACCATGTTAAGTTGTTTTATTCATTGAGAAATATGCTTTAAAACTATATTTTTAAAAATTATATAGATTTGAACAATATGTATACGAGTCACATATCAAAAAAAAGACACTCTCAAGAGTGCCTCTCCTTAGCAGCCGAATCCGCCGCCCCAACAGCTAGCGCCAACGATGATTAATAAGATGAAGAGCACAACAAGTAAGGCAAATCCACCGCCGAAACCACAGCCTCCACCACAACTACCGCCATAGCCCATATTAACTCCTCCTTCCATAAAGACCATTTAATAATGGATTTAATTTAATTTATGTTTTTAAGGATGAATGGAGCAGGTCCTTAAAAAAATAAAAGAACTTTGGAAGTTTAAAAGAGTTGACGACCTTATTTTTGTCACCGGTATTCCGCCTTCTACATATTGTATTTTATTCTGTGTATTTGGGGGAAGGAGGATCTTTATGGCTAATTCTGAGATGATTTTACGTTTACTTACGGATTTAAAGATTGAACAACAATTGTTGAAAGAACAGTTAGAGAAAATGCAAACAGCTGTGACTATTCTTGAAGAAAAATCAGTGACGCTTAAAGAAAAACCAGCGACTCTTAAAGAAAAAACAACGACTCCTGAAGAAAAACCATCTGTTACAAAGCAAAGAGCTTTTTCTGGACGCCCAACATCTTTTCGTGATTGGAGAGCATCTAGTCAAAAAAATTAGGGAATGTTATGTGAAATGATAA
>NZ_JAKUDW010000178.1:0-4752 GCF_022662595.1 Bacillus cereus group sp. BfR-BA-01524
CGGCCCACCGCTACTACCGTGCCATCCGATTTAAGGCCAACAGTATGACAACGCCCCGCCGCTATCGTATCTTTAGGCCAGCGTTTCACTTTTTCTTTCGATAAAAGGTAATCCATGTTTTACCTCCTTGCATATAAGCAACTGTATCATAATAGATATTTTTATCAAATTTCATTATAAATCTACATTTACAAAGAAAGCTTATTTTACTTCTTCCAAAAATAAAAACCTCCAGTTTAAATACTAGAGGTTTTCTCGTTATTTTTTCAAGCGGTCAATAAAATCGGTCAATTTATCTAGCGATTTCATATTCTGATTGCAAGCTACACCATCTTTGCAAATGTAGTTTCCCTTTTTAACGAAAGTTCCTGGTACATCACCTTTAATTTCAACTAAAAACATTCCTACTTCTTCATGTCCATGACATAACGAACAAATGCTTTTTTTATTTAAACTTTGGAACGTTCCTTGCAGACCAACAAATTTATTTTTATCATTTTTCGCTATAATAAATTTCCTGCTTGACCCCTTATCAATCCAGCTTAAATAAGATATTTCTTTCATATCCATTTCTTCCATATCAGGAAGTTTTAACTTTTTCGCTTTAGGAAATAATTTTTTTAATGTTTGTGCTGTAACTTCTTGAAACGGAATTACATACGGATTTATTTTCATTAAAAATGATTCTGCATCTTCTCTATTCTGAACTGTTAATACCGTATCAATTAACTCTTTCTGTTCATCCGTTAAATTTTCAAATACATGTATTATCTTTTCAATCGCAAGCGATTTTAACGCTTGAATTACACCTCTATCATTTGCCGTCGCATGCCCGTTTGCTAAAATATAAGCTTGTGATTTTATAAAATTATATTGATCGCTTCTAATAAACGCTTCCATCTTTATCACTCCATACAAATTGTTGATCTAGTTTTATTGTATACAATGATTACGTTTTTTGATATGTAAAAGATAACTTAGAAACAAACATTACATATATCACTTATTCTCTACCGCTGCATTTCCTGACAAAAGAAGCCATCATCTGTTTTCCATTCCGCATATAATACGTCTTCAAATTTAGTAATTCCTTTTTGCTTTATTTGTTTATAAAGCCACCCTTCATCAAATCCGGCTTCCCTCAAATTATCCTTAACTACTTTTCCATCACTAATTAATGAAATTGGTAAGTATACAGGCTTATGTTTTAAACTTAAATCATTTACAGTAGGAGATTCGTATTTACTTTTTTTCAAAACGCTTATGTTTCCGTTAGGTTCCAATATCATATATTCAACTTCTCGGATTGAAAATATATCTTTTTGTTGCCTAAGCATTTGTTGTAATTGATTTATATCCAAATGATTTACGCTTAATTGTTCACGATCAATCTTTCCATTACGAATAATAATTGAAGGGTATCCTTCAAAAAACCTTCTTGTTCCTCTTACTTTTTGTGTTATCACTTCAATAGTATAAATTAAAATGACCCAAACAAATACTGAATATAAAATAGACCATACTTTAATTTTAGGATCATATATTGAATTTCCAACGAGCTCACCTAGGACGATTGCAGAAATAAAATCAAAGGGCGTTAGCTGAGATATTTGTGTTTTCCCTAATATTTTTGTAGCAATTAATAGAACAAAAAAACCAATTAAAAGCTCTATCGTTATTTGTCCAATATGATTCATATATGTTCACCTTTCTACTCTTCAAGTGCTCTGTATACCATTTAATAAAAAAACGGCACATTTTTTCTATTATCATGCCCGTTCACACTTCATATATCCAATACATATAAAACAAAAAGAGTCTGATTCAAAATAATATATGAATCAGACTCTTTTCCTCTTATTTAGAATACACAATCTTTTTAATCGTTTCCCCAGAAAGAAAATATTCTTCTGCAAGTTGATGAATAGCAATCCCACTTTTAAACGCTTCTTTAATCGCTTTATTTCTTTCATCTAGTTGTTTTCTTCCGCCAGATCGTGTACCCCATTTATAATGTTTCGTTTCTTGTTTCGGAATGTAAATTGTTTCACCTTGTATATACTTTTGAATTTCAGTAATTAAACTCTCTGGTAAAACAGCATTAGCTTTTACGTATTTCATTTCTGCTCGCCCCTTATTTTTTATGGTTCATTTCAATAAGGTGCAAAGCCAAATATAAAAAATGATACGAGCTCATATAGGCGATTGTATATTACTTGTCTACCTCACGCAAAGTATCGCCATTTCCATACTTGGCTTTGCATGAGACGTTGCAGTGTCTGGCAATTGAATTATAATCGCCATATAAACACCTCCTAATATACCTTTTGCATTTTATTATATGATAAATTCCTTCCCCTTGCATCCACACTCTTCTTAAAGCACGAAATTACTTAGTTTGATATAATACTTTTTAATTGAATCAAAAATCATTGTGAGGTTACATTATGAAGAAAAAAATTATCATTACAATCGTTACACTATTCTTTATTATCACCGCATTATTCGGAACATACAAATTGATGAACGCAAGAAGCTTTCAATTATTTGGAGATTTAACACAACGCGTAGAAACAAATGAAAAAGTGATCGCTTTAACTTTTGATGATGGCCCTACTAACAATGTAAAACAAATATTACCGCTACTAGATACATACAACGCTAAAGCTACTTTCTTTTTAATTGGAAATGAATTAGAGAAAAATCTATCGTTAGGAGAAGCTATCGCGCAATCTGGGCACCAACTTGGAAACCATACATATTCTCATAATAGAATGGTTTTCAAAACACCTTCTTTTATTAAAGATGAAATAGAAAAAACGAATTCATTAATCCGCCAAACAGGATTTACAAACGAAATTGATTTTAGGCCCCCTAACGGAAAAAAATTAATTGGACTACCCTATTATTTAAATAAAAATAATATCGAAACAATTATATGGGATCTTGAGCCCGATACTTTTTATAAATCTGCGGCTGATAAAATTGAATACGTTAATAAAAATGTAAAACCAGGTTCTATCATTTTACTGCACTCTATGTATGATGAGTCTAATGAAAATTTACAAACAATTGAAGGTATTTTAGACTCTTTATCTAAGAAGGGCTATCAGTTCGTAACAGTAAACGAATTACAAAAAAGGGGGAAATAAAAAGGTAGCGTATCATATAACGATACGCTACCTTTCTTTTTAAATAATGCCAAGTACATTTAAGAATACGATAATAATCGCAATTGGTGCGATAAAGCGAAGTAAGAATAACCATAATACGAACAGTTTATAACCCTTATTTTTACTTACACCAAGCTCTTTCATTAATACATCTTTCTTCATTTTTAAAGGAACAAAGATAGAAACTAATAATACACCAAGTGGCATTAGTACGTTACTAACTGCATAGTCCGCTAAATCAAAGACTGTCTTTCCAAAAATCTTCAGATCACTTAATATACCGAATGATAATGCTGATGGTACCCCAACAATGAAGATTAATAATCCAACGATTAAAGCCATCTTTTCGCGTTTCCCTTTACCTTTTGCAGTTAAAGATGCAACACTAATTTCTAACATCGAAATTGCTGATGTAATCGTAGCGAAGAAGAATAGTAATAAGAAAACGATGAAGAATAATTTTCCGAACGCCATTTTACTGAAAATAGCTGGCAATACGATAAATAATAGTCCCGGCCCTTGAGATGGTTCCATTCCAAATGCGAACACAACTGGGAAAATTGCAAGTCCTGCAAGTAATGTAATAACAAGAGTTAAAGCTACGATAGAAAATGCCGAACGTGGTAAACTTTCTTCTTTCGGTAAGTATGAACTATACGTTACCATTACAGCTACACCGACTGATAACGAGAAGAACGATTGACCCATTGCATATAAAATAACTTCTGATGTTACATGTGAGAAATCAGGTTGTAAGAAGAAACGAACGCCTTCTCCAGCACCATCTAACGTAAGTGCACGAACGATTAATACAAAGAATAAAACGAATAGTGCTGGCATGAAATATTTATTTACTTTTTCAACACCATTTTGTACACCTTTACTTACGATAAAAATAGTAATAAGGATGAATAATAGCTGTGATCCAACTGCTAAATATGGATTGGAAATGATTTCACCAAACGTAGCTTCGTATGCTCCATTTCCTTCCCATAGTCTACCTGTAATTGCATTCCATAAATATAATATAATCCAGCCTCCTACAACACTGTAGAAAGAAAGTAATATGAAACATGTTACAATTCCTAATTTACCTAACCAAGGCCATAACGTTTTAGGAGCAATCTCTCTATACGCATCCACAGCCTCTTTTTGTGTACTTCTTCCAATAACAAATTCAGCTAATAATAGCGGTAAACCAATTAGTAATGTGAAACCGATGAAAATAAGAAAGAATGCGCCGCCCCCTCCAATTCCAGCCATATACGGGAACTTCCAAATCGCCCCTAGACCAATTGCTGAACCTGCTGCAGCTAATACGAAACCTAATTTCGATGTCCATTGCTGTGAATTCATTTGTTAATCTCCTCTCTGTCTCTTTTTCTTTGTTACAATTCGGTATTTATATTGTTCTATCAATACTCTTTTCTAATACGTTCACTTCCTCCCTAATAAAAAAACGTCCCTACGTAAATACGTAGGGACGACAAAAATATCGCGGTACCACCCTAGTTGTGAAGAACACTAAGAAGCAACCTAAATAAAAACGCCCCTACGCAAAAACGTAGGGACGATAAAA
>NZ_JAKUDW010000179.1:0-4727 GCF_022662595.1 Bacillus cereus group sp. BfR-BA-01524
ACAAAAAGCGTCTTCTGTACGGAAGAACCTTAGCCAACAGGGCTAAACAGTCGCTTCCGCTTTTCTTTTGCAAAAATAAACAGGAAACAACATGAAAATAACGAATATACTATATACTAAGTTCAAGGTTATATAGTATATGGTGATCGGGTGATGACATATGATTTATGTAGAAAAAGTCATTATTGTAGAAGGTACATCAGATAGAAGAAAGATTGAATCTATTATTCGTGAACCGGTGGAAATTGTTTGTACAAATGGTACAATTGGTTTGTCGAAAATGGATGAGCTCGTTGATCAGTTTTTTGATAAGGAAGTGTATGTGCTAGTGGATGCTGATGATGCTGGAGAAAAGTTAAGGAAACAATTTCGAAAAGAATTTCCGCAAGCCGAGCATATCTATATTGATCGCTCGTACCGAGAAGTGGCAACTGCGCCATCTACACACTTAGCAAATGTATTATGGGGAGCCGACATTGACGTTTATACAGAATATTTACGGTAAGGAATGATAGAAGTGATTGATTGGACAGGAGCCGAAGCTACAGCCCTAATAGAGAACGAAGAAAAAACAGTGTTATATGTATATACTCCAATGTGTGGAACATGCCAATTAGCAAAAAAGATGTTAACAGTCGTTGAGATGACAATTGAAGGCCTCAAAATTGGGATGTTAGATTTAAATTATGCTCCGCATTTAGCGAAAGAGTATGGGATTGAAAGTGTACCTTGTTTACTTGTTTTTGAAAATGGGACACTGATGAAGAAGATATATGCATTTCATTCGGTTGAATATTTATATACGGAATTAAAGTAGGCGGCAAAATTTTTGCCGCCTCGACATATTTCTTGGGAAATATGTCGAGATGCAGGATGGATACAGTATTTGTCGAGCGAAAATAACAGGATTGCTCTTTAGTGAGAGGGAATGGTATGTAATAGAAAGTGATATGAAGGATGTGATTTAGGGTGAGATTATATTCTTTGCTTCAATCATTTGTAAATTACGCTAATGGTCAATATCATTTAGAACCGCTTTTAAGACGAGAGGAAAAAACTGTTAATTTCCGTTTTAGAGATGAAAGTTGTTCGTTACAAATTTCAAGAGATTATATAGAGCTGCTACATGAGGAAAGAGGAACGGAACAAATCATTTGCTTAGATGAAAAAGATATAGAGCAATTGGTGAATGGAAATGTACGATTGCAAATGTTAATGAACGATGGGCGTGTACAATATTCGGGAACGTACCAAACGATGTTATTAGTTGAATCAATGTTTCATATATGTAAACCGATGTCAGTAGGTGCTTAAAATTCTGAAGTTTCATTTTTTGCAAAAATTTCTGTTGACATGGTAAGTGTATATTGATACAATTCAAGTCATAAAATATAGACAATTTCATAAATTTCAAATCAGACGAAAATTGAATCTGATTTCTCTTATTAAGAGAGGTGGAGGGACTGTGCCCTGTGAAGCCCGGCAACCGTCAACTTATGTTGAAATGGTGCCAATTCCTGCAAAGCAAATGCTTTGAGAGATGAGAGAGAGGGATAATGTTGTTATATACGCATATAAACCTTTCTGCTTCTCTAAAGCAGAAAGGTTTTTTTATTGTTTGAATGTGGAGGACATTCAAATAATAAAAGTAGTGATAGCGGTGGACTACACGCATCAAAAATAAAAAAAATGCGGAGTCTATCTAAACAAAAAAGGGGTGAACATCATGATTCTATTAGAGAATGTAAGGAAAATATATAAGGCGAAAAGCGGTGATGTCACTGCTGTAGATAACGCCAATTTAAAAATAGAAAAAGGCGAAATATTTGGTGTTATCGGATATAGCGGCGCTGGGAAAAGTTCTTTAATCAGATTGTTTAATCAGTTAGAGAAACCGACTTCTGGCCAAATTACAATTGCGAATCGTGTTATATCAGCAATTACAGGAAGTGAACTTCGTAAGGCAAGGCAAGAAATCGGAATGATTTTTCAGCACTTTAACTTACTTTGGTCACGAACTGTACGTGAAAATATAGAGTTTCCACTTGAAATTGCAGGTGTTGATAAAACGAAGAGAAGAAAACGTGTTGATGAATTAATTCATCTTGTTGGATTAGAAGGAAGAGGAGACGCGTACCCATCTCAGCTGAGCGGGGGACAAAAACAACGCGTTGGGATTGCAAGAGCATTAGCTAACAACCCACAAGTACTTTTATGTGATGAAGCAACGTCAGCTCTTGATCCAGAAACGACAGATCAAATTTTGGATTTACTATTAGACATTAATAAGCGCCTTGGTTTAACAATTGTACTCATTACACATGAGATGCACGTAATTCGAAAGATTTGTAATCGAGTGGCGGTAATGGAGAGAGGAAAGATTGTAGAAACGGGTCCAGTACTTGATGTATTCCGTAATCCGAAGCAAGATATTACGAAACGATTTGTACAGCAGTTAACAGATTCTGAAGATACAAATGAAACGATTGAAAGTTTAATTGAAAAATATCCAGATGGAAAAGTGATTCGTTTGCAGTTTATCGGTGAGGCTGTAGAAAGACCAGTGCTTCAACGATTGATGCAACGCAGTGATATAGAAGTTAGCATTTTGCAAGGAAATATCGCACAAACGAATAACGGTTCTTACGGTAGTTTAGTTGTTCATTTAAATGGTGAGGAAACAGCGATCCAGCAAGCAATAGAAGGAATTCATCAAGATCAAGTAGAGCTGGAGGTGATTGCACATGGATAAGTTACTCGCAAATGTTGATTGGAATCAAATGTTAGAAGCAACTGGTGAAACGTTATATATGACGGCAATCGCAGCTCTTGCGACATTTGTTTTAGGACTAATTTTAGGATTGTTACTCTTCATGACAGCGAAAGATAATTTATGGGAAAACAAATCAATTAATACGGTGATTGGAGCATTCGTAAATATATTCCGTTCTATACCGTTCATCATTTTAATTATTTTATTAATCCCATTCACAAAGATTCTTCTTGGAACAATTCTTGGAGCAAGTGCAGCGCTGCCGGCTTTAATTATTGGAGCGGCACCATTCTACGCGAGAATGGTTGAAATCGCACTTCGTGAAATTGATAAAGGTGTAATTGAAGCTTCAAAAGCAATGGGAGCAAAAACAAGCACAATTATTTTAAAAGTATTGATTCCAGAATCGTTACCAGCATTAGTATCTGGTATTACGGTTACGACAATTGCTTTAGTAGGCTATACAGCAATGGCGGGAGTTGTTGGTGCTGGTGGCCTTGGGACACTTGCTTACTTAGAAGGATTCCAGAGAGGGAATAACGATGTAACAATTGTTGCGACAATTTGTGTATTACTAGTTGTATTTTTAATTCAGTGGATTGGTGATAGTTTAACGACTCGAATAGATAAACGATAATAAAAAACGGGAGGATGTTTCAAATGAAAAAATTATTACTTACGGCACTTATTTCAACTTCAATTTTTGGTTTAGCTGCTTGTGGCGGGAAAGATAAAGATGAAAAGAAACTTGTTGTTGGTGCTTCTAACGTACCGCACGCTGTTATTTTAGAAAAGGCAAAACCGTTACTTGAGAAAAAAGGAATCGAGTTAGAAATTAAAAAATTCCAAGACTACGTATTACCAAATAAATCGTTAGCGGATAAAGATTTAGATGCAAACTACTTCCAGCACATTCCGTATTTAGAAAAAGAAATTAAAGATAAAAAATATGATTTTGAAATAGCAGGAAAAATTCATTTAGAACCGATTGGTGTATATTCTCAAAAATATAAGAGCTTAAAAGAGCTTCCAGACGGTGCAACAATTATTATGAGTAATTCAGTTGCTGACCATGGACGTGGTTTAGCGATTTTACAAAAAGAAGGCATTTTAAAAATTAAAGACGGAGTAGATCCAGTTAAAGCAACTCCAAAAGATATTGCAGATAATCCGAAAAATCTAAAATTTAAAACGGATATCGAGCCTGGTTTATTGCCACAAGTGTATAACAATAAAGAAGGCGATGCTGTTTTAATTAACTCTAACTATGCAATTGATGCAAAGTTAAATCCGGAAAAAGATGCAATTGCAATTGAAGGAAATGATTCACCGTACGCAAACATAGTAGCTGTTCGTAAAGGCGATAAAGATAAGAAAGAGATTAAAGCTCTTGTGGAAGTATTACATTCTAAAGAGATTGAAGACTTCATTAATAAAGAATATAAAGGGGCAGTTGTTCCTGTAAAAGAATAATTGCTGAAAAGGGCTGGTCTGATGCCAGCTCTTTTTCATAACTACATAACTATTGGGGAGAAGGGGACATCATATGAAAAAGATTCTATTGTCAGTTGTTACAGCGCTGTCTGTATTTACATTAGCTGCTTGCGGAGGGAAAGAGGAGAATAAGCTTGTTGTTGGAGCTTCTAACGTGCCGCACGCTGTTATTTTAGAAAAGGCACAGCCGATATTAGAGAAAAAGGGTATTAAATTAGAAATTAAAAAATTCCAAGATTATGTGTTGCCGAATAAAGCGTTAGCGGATAAGGAAATTGATGCGAACTACTTCCAACACATTCCTTACTTAGATAAAGAAATCCAAGAAAAAGGATATAAAATTGTAAACGCAGGAAAAATCCATTTAGAGCCAATGGGCATTTATTCTAAGAAATATAAAAGCTTAAAAGACTTACCAGATGGCGGGACAGTGATTATGAGTAATAACGTAGCGGAGCGT
>NZ_JAKUDW010000180.1:0-4583 GCF_022662595.1 Bacillus cereus group sp. BfR-BA-01524
GAGGCTTTTCCAGGGAAGGGGCAAATGCCTAATTGGCAAGTCGATTTCATTGATGCTTTAAATATAGCTGCTAGAGAAGCTGGTTATGAGGGTGGAACCGTGGTTAATCATTGTACTGAACAAGACAATGAGAATTTTGTTATTACACCTAATGGAAAATTAATCCTTACAAAAAGTTGGAAAGATACAAGACTATTTATAGAAAAGAATATAGTTAAAAACGGTAACTTTTTCTATTTTAATAGGTCTTATAATAAATTTGCTCCAGGAAATCACAAACAAATAGAATGGACTGATCCAATCGGAAAATAACAATTACCCCTTATAAGGTGGGATGATATAATATTTACAGTAGCTGGAATAGGTTATTGTTAACATCTGATTCTAAAGAGAAGGTACATAGATTGGAAAGATAAAGTATTTAATGAAGGGGAACGTGAATTGTAACTGTTGCAACGGAAGTGACTTCCTCATACGAGCCAGACATTTTAACTCTAATTCTTTCATAAGACGGAATATTGAAAAGTGCCGTTGTTTCTCTGATAGATGTTCCTTTTTCATTCATATAATAAAGTACATCTAGTTTATAATCGGATTGGTAGAATGTATAGCACTTTTTAAAGGCCTTTTCACTTGAAGATTCATATCGTTTCACCGCTTGGATTTTGTTGTTGAAGAAAATTTAGTCATAAAAAATACACCTCCAATTGTAAGACTGTGTCTAACAATTGGAGGTGTACCTTTTGTTACATATTTATACTGATTAACGCGAGAGGATAGGTTCATGCAATTGTTATTTCATGAAAGATTTAAGGTGTAGAAACTAACATTATAATTTCATAAATGTTATATTTATATTGATTGATATTATAATTTATGAAGGGAGAAGTTATATGAGTAATATTAAAGAATATATACCATTTATAATTCCTATACTGGCAGCCACAGTAGGTTATATATTTGGACAAAGAACAACTAAGACAAATCGTTTTTACACTCAAAATGAAAATAATTTAAAAACTGTAATTGAACCTTTATTTTTAAGTATTAAAGTTATAATGAGAGAAAATAGTGGGTTTAAAAGGGAAAGATTACTCAATGACTTATTTGAATTGTATATTCATGAAGAAAAAGGTTTGTATCAAATTGGAAATAAAGATTTAATAGACAATTTTTTCCATGTCGAGGAATTATATAAGGACTTTAAAATAGAGAAGAGCGAAGAAAAATGGAAAAAATTCTGGATTGCGTTAAACTATTATTATCAGTCTATTGAGGGAGAATACTGGTCAAATTTTTACACTTTATATAGGAACTATGGATGGTATTTACATAGCTTAAATAAAAATATATTTGTAAGAATATTTTTTGAGACGATTAGATTTTTAAAAGATACTGTTAACTTCTTAACATCATTATCAGTTGGATTTCTTGTGTTCAGTTTATACGATAAATTGCTATATTTAATCTCAGATAAAAGAATTATGCCAGAAGGTTCTATTGTTATGAGTATTCAATTGCTGATATTTTGCATTGCGTTATACGGATTTATCACTATATTTGATGCGTTTAGTCCTAACTCCTCACAGCAGAAAAGTTTTGTAGATAAATTAATAAAAAAATACACAAATGAAAATAAAAAATATGAAAAGAAAATTAAGATACCCAAAATGTACGAATAAAATATGTGATTCTTAAAAATACAGTAAGTATATACTAACTGTATTTTTATTATGAAATATAGGAATTACACTCCCTATATTTTGGATGCTAGCAGGATAATGTAATTAAAATATAAATAGGGGAGAGCACAGGAAAGAAATTCAGTAAGTAATCAATTTTACATTAAATCCGTGTTTAATATACAATTGTGTATATTGATTAAGTATGATATAATAAAAAAGCTCAGGTTTTTAAAACCTAAGCTTTGAAAGTTAAAAATTATATTTTTATAGTTGTTTAGAAATTCAAATTGTTTTTCACCGCATCGAGATGCGGGTACTCAGCCAATTCTATGTTACGTTAACCGAATCTAGATACGGGGCAATAACGTATTACTTATATTACAGATTAATTTTTAATTTGTCAACAATATCTTATTCCTGGGGGAAAGAATATGTCTTTATCATCACCGTTACAAACTGAATTAATGAATGTTTTTTTTGATGAGAGTGGTCAAGATTCTGATAAACCATCTACTATGGGCGGCCTATTAATACCAAATTCAGTTTATGATTCATATGAAATGGAATCTCTTAATAAAAAGTTACAATCAGGAAACATGAAGTTACATTGGAAAGAGTATACTGGGGATCATAAATTATATACTGATATTAAGGAAACTATAGATATATTTTCACTCTATGCTAAATACTGTAGCATGAATATTATAAATTACAATCGTTCTACCTTAGATTGGCGATATAAATTGTCAGAAGATATTGGTAGTCAAAAGCTACCAAGACGTGAAAAAAGTAAAACCTTAAATTATGCAACCTTGATGGTTTATACTAAAATACCAGAACGTATTTTCTATGGGTTATTAAGAAATTTAGGTAAAGATGTATACATAAAAACTAAAATTTATATTGAAAAAGAAGGAAAATATGAAAAATATAATATAGAGACTCGACTAAAGGAAAACTTAAACACACAGTCTTTATATAGAGCTGAACAATTTTGGGTTACGGATTGCAAAATGGTTAATAAATGTCAGATGATTGGTGTTGAATTAGTAGATCTTCTTTTGGGAATTATTAGAGTAATAATTAAAAATGCAGATATTCCACGCGGATTAACAATAGAAGAATATAAAGCGTTAAAATTAAAGGGTTCTTATATGAAACATCAATTAGTAATAGAATTATTACATAATAAGAATTTCGAAGATTTTCTAAGTAGTATAAAGTATTATGAGTGGGATAGTCATAAAGAACTTTCTGAAGTGTCGTTTAAAGACTATTTAGACTTATTTATGGCAAAGAATTATTTGGATTTCCAAGAGATATCAGTTCATAAAAAAGTCTCCTCTCCTTCTAGAAGGAATATTTACAAAAAAAGATTTATGGCAAAAAAGCTTGTAAGCAAACGAAAGTAAATAATAGCGCAATTATATATTAAAATTGTATTTAATGTAAAATTAGACGAATTCAGACAAAACAGTACATTGATTATAAAATTCAATGTACTGTTTTGAAGTTTGAGGTGAAAAAATTGAGTAATCGAGAAAAACAAGTGTATCAAGCACGTGTAGAACGTCATAAAGAAAAAATGCCCTGGTATATCATTGAATATATCGAAGAGAAAACGAACCTCTCCCCTGCTACTTTGTATGGATATTTAATTGAATATGAAATGTTTTTACAATGGTTAATCTCCTCTCGTCTTGCTACAACAGATGGTGAAGCTGTAACGAAAATACATGAGGTACCAATTGAGACATTGGAGCACCTCCCTCTTAAACAAGTAAAAAGATTTAAAAGTTATTTAGAGAGACAAGGTAATAAAACCAAGGCAGTTATACGGACATTTTCGGCTCTAAAGTCATTATTTAACTACCTAACAAGCAATACTGAGGATGATAATGGAGAATGTTACTTTTATAGAAATGTTATGGCAAAAATGGAAATTCATAAGGAAAAAATTGACGCTGCAACGAGAGCAAAAGAAATTGCAGAAGTTATTTTTCACAACAATGATGACATTAAATTCATGCGCTTTTTATCTAATGAATATGAGCAAATGTTACAAGAAACCGCTCCTGGTAAACTAAGGTTTTTTAAGCGAGATAGAGAGCGTGATATTGCTATTCTAAGTCTAATCCTGGGTACAGGTCTTCGGGTATCTGAAGCAGCTAGTTTAACTATTTCTAGTATTAATTTTCGTACTCGTTACATCAAAGTTATACGTAAAGGAGATAAAAAATCATCTATTTTGGCTACACAAACAGCTCTAGATGATGTTCAAGAGTATCTTAAAGTACGTACTAACCGTTATAAGTGCCCTGATGATGAGGATATTCTATTTGTAACGAATTATAAAGGCTCATACGCACAAATTTCTGTTAATGCAATACAAAAACTTACAGAGAAATATACTAGAGCATTTGACGAAAAAAAGAGCCCTCACAAGTTACGTCATACATATGCGACTAATCATTATAATGAAAATAAAGATTTGGTTCTGTTGGCAAATCAAATGGGTCATAATTCGATGGAAACTACCTCTCTTTATACGAATATTGATGATACTAAACGTCGAGCTGCAATCGAGCGTTTAGAACAACGTCAATTAGAAGAAAATGATGAAATTGATACATGACATGAACTATCTCTCTAAGGGATAAGAATTTAATATGTTAATCTATCTATAGTAAAAAAGCCATTGTATTTGAAGTGCACCCCAATTGTTAGACACAGTCTAACAATTGGAGGTGCATTTTTTATGGCTAAATTTTCTTCAAAAGAAAAAACCCAAGCGGTGAAACGATATTTAGATGGTACAGAAAGTGGAAAAATAATTGCTAAATCTATAGGAGTTAACCCTAGCGTACTTCGTGAGTGGATTAGACGATATGAGTCTTC
>NZ_JAKUDW010000181.1:0-4465 GCF_022662595.1 Bacillus cereus group sp. BfR-BA-01524
TACCACCATTAACATGATTATTTTCGTAAATTTGTTCTTCATTCAAACCACTCCTTATATATAACGTAATTTCAACTCTTATAAAGAGCTAAATTACTTGTATAAGTATATCATTATTAAAACCATAAAATCGGATTCACTTATATGAAAGATAAAAGCCCTTCTTTAATTAGGAGGGCTTTTATCTTAGAACAAGAAGACTTTTAACACTTATTAATCTATTTTTTGAATACTACCTTTTATTTTGGGCAATATAAGCCCAAAAGGAGGACATTTAAAAGTGATAAAAACAACAAATAATAAACTTACAAAACGAATGACTGTAATTGAGGTAGAGACTGGAGACATCTATACACAATTTGATGAGTTAGAAGAAGGACGACTTATTGAAGATATTGCGATTACTGATAATGGCTTTAGTATCGTCGCGAGTATTTGGGGAATTAGATATTACGATAATACAGGTAAAATGATAAGAGAAATATTTAAATGGGGAGAAAAAAGTGTCGCTATTAATCCTGTAGACAATAAGACCTTAGCGATAGGTCTTGAAAATGGAACAATTGAACTTTGGGATCTTGAAAATGGTAATTTACTCAGAGTTATTAAGGATGAATTTCCAGATTGGGTTAGAACCTTAGAATTTAGTGGAGATGGTACTCGTCTGCTGTCTGGTATAGGCCATAAGATTAAAATATGGAACCCGACTAATGGTACACGTATTGGCCCAGAACATAGTTACAGTTTATTCATTAAGCCACAAATCTCATTTAGTGGAACTAAAATTTTATATCTTTCCGATAATTCACCATCCGAGCAGAATTTAATTTCAGTAGTTGATGTGGAGACAGGTCAACCAATTATACCGCAGTTTAAAAATTCGCTTTACGTAATGGCCTTATCTTTTGAACCAAATGAGAAAGAGATTATCGTTGGAGGAACTGATAATGCGTTTCTTGGTTGTAAACCAGTTAGTAATACACAGGCAGAATATTTACGTTACTCGTTAGATACTGGGCAGCAAGTAGGTCGAACGTTTGAAGGACACATACCTAGTGGGTTTCACCTACATTTATCAACTGCAAACACAGCTAACGATTTATGTATTTGCATAGACAATGAAAGTAATGTCGTACTTACTTGGAATAGAACTACCTCAAGAATTGAAAGATATATTAATTTAGACTTCAAAACTAAAGCAAAATATACTCGAATTTCTCCTAACGGAAAGTTTTATTTATTGGCCGATGAATTTTTTACTCCTGGGTTAAATCATATACCATCTAATGAACAAGAAAAATTATTTCCATGGAATAAATGCATTGGCGCCCGCTTCAATTCCTCAAACTTAGCCGATGTAACCAACAATATTATCGCATCAACTAATTACCCTGCTCCCGTTTGTGCAGGTATAAGTAAATATAATATTTTAGATGGAGTGGGAATTGGAGTTCTAGGTAAAGACAGATTGAGGTATCCAGTTCCTAATCAATCTACATTATTTTTTGCGGTTTCCCCTTCTCATAATAACCCAACAACTATTAGCTTTGATAATAAGAATAGAATTATATTGATAAATATGCCGATTTTTCTAGACATTAATCATTTGGAAGAAGATGTACAAGCACATAGAGTGAGCAGGTCTCGGTTCAATATCACAATTAAAGCTAAACCAAAGATGGTAATCCAAGGAGATTCCGCTCAAAGTTTTCAATTGGATTTTGATGGCTCAAAGCTTGATACAGATAATATAGATACATATATAATTGATCCACGTACAGTACTTGGAACGTTAGGCAGTTATGAAGCTCTTATTCAGTTAGTAGAAAAAACCGCGGAAAGTATGATAGAGGCATCTGCACCAGGGATCTCTATGTACTTATTACACTTAATAGAACATGCTCAAATACCTCAAACATGGAATAACGCTCGTGAATATGAACTTATCTTTAGAGAATTTCATTATGAAAATGTTTCAGTCCAAATTGGTAATGAAACTGAAAATGTTGAATATATTTTTTTACTTTGCTCTGCAGTTAGCCATAATTTCCCAACACCTTGCATATGTAAAGAAGAAACTAAAACTATTTCACCATTTATTGAGATGCGCCCTAATGACTCACGAAGATGGATTTCTTTAGCATTTAGTAATGATGCACTTAATACACTTGCTATGCCTCACCGTAATTCTGGAGACAGGATTCATAGAGAAGCTGGGGGAGACTTACGTAGATCTGTGAATAGTTATCATAAATCAGAAATTGGTACTTTGCATATAAATAACAATAATATTATTGCTGCAAAAGTTTCCGTAAGCGGAGGGGGGAGTCTATCCGTTAGACATATTGACCCTATATTTAAAAATACCTTAGCTTCCTCAACTGTTGGATATGATTTAAGCGCCAGTGATGTTACAATTAAATGGGACATATCATTTATATCAAATTTTAATGACGAGAATATTACAAGTGTAGTTCTAAAACCAACTGTATTCCTTTCAGCAAATAATATCCACTATAAATTCAGCTCATCTCTTCCTGGCTCATTAAACACTGCCATAACCTGGTTTCAGGAGGTATTTTTAAAAACATTAGCAACCCTTATATCTTCATTAATCATGAAACTAGGACATATTGAGCTAATGTATGATGTATTCAAAAACGATAAAGATAGTTTTAATATTGTTGATGCATGGGGAATATCATATAAAGACTCATCAATTGTTGTTATAGCAGAGGCGACTACTTGTAGACTTGGTTCCCTATAATGTGACCACGTATTTTTATAAATAATAATTTTGGAAAGTAAAAGCATTGTTTAAGTATATTTAAATAGTATGAATTATTTCTGGCTACATTAGAATATTAGGTCTACCATTTAACATTCATTTATATAGAATACACGGTCCTCCTTATTGTGGAGGGCTTTATTAAATTTTGAAGAATAATTGCTTTAATACAATATTTAAGTGTAGAAAGACATAAAACTCTAAACTAAAATATCATGAATAATCGTTAATAACTAACTATTATCATAAATTTTATATGTACTTTCATGTCACAATAACGGGACATGAAAGTCTAAACTTTTTAAACATAAAATAAGAAACGCTGAACTACTTAGCCAATAATACTACAATGCTTATGAAATATATTCATTTTAATAGTATGCACTAGTATAAAAATGAAGTGAAAATAAATCAGATCATGCTCTGATCAGTCTGCGTTTTAAGAGGGATAACATACGACATTGATTTTCAAAATCGTATAAGTGCAACTACTAGTAAACGCGATTAAATAGCATTCGTCTAAAAATGTGAATTCGTAGTATTGAAATTATTATTCAAAATTTAAGGAGCAATTAGGTAAGCAAAACTTACACTTCAGGTGAACCTGGTGGACGTGGTTTTTTTATCGGGTATCGTATCTGACGTAGTCGTCGTAAAAAATCACTCCACCATGTCCGTATAAATGGACTGCTTAAAGCTTTTTTTCTTTGTGCAGTGTCAAGGGTTTCACTGGTAGCTCGAGGATTCATTAAATTTTCTTTCTTATCACTATGTAATCTTGCATCCTCAGGTAAATGTTCAGATCCTGGATTAGTATATCTTATTACACCATTCTCAATTCGAGCAAAAAGAGCATGTCCTAACTCGTGGGCAAAGGCGAGGCTATAACTAGCTTTATCAGTGAGGAAAATACCTCCTTTAAGTTTTCCGTCTAATTTATTAACTGTGACATCAGCTAATGCACCTAAATACTCGTTCTCCAAAGGGATATAAAATACTGTTATTATGCCTGATCGCGTATACTGATTTAATAAACTTTCTCCTCGTGGACCAAGGTCCCCAAATTTAAATATATTTTGGGCATTAACTCCTTCATAAGGGAAATCTATTATTGGATTAGGGATTTCTGTTACAGAATAGCGTAATGTGATTCCCCAAATCTTTTCTGCAATTTTAATATCCTTTTCAATCCTATTGTTTCTTACAATAGCTCCTGGAGCATGTATAGTTAAATAATCTGTTTCTTCAGATATTACTTCCGTATTTGGTGTAAAAACGATAATATCCAAAAAAACATAGGGACGATGTAGGGCATAGCCTAATTTATTTACGGTTAAAAAGTTTAACAAACG
Organism: Bacillus cereus group sp. BfR-BA-01524; assembly: GCF_022662595.1. NCBI lineage: Bacteria > Bacillati > Bacillota > Bacilli > Caryophanales > Bacillaceae > Bacillus > Bacillus cereus group sp. BfR-BA-01524. The sequence continues at coordinate 4,141 of NZ_JAKUDW010000181.1, forward strand.
GTTTATTATACTCAATATATTTACCTCCTCTACTTAATGTGAAAATCAATTAGAATATACTATATAATAAGTTATTACTTGCATTATTATCCAAAGAATCAAAAAGAATCTTGAAGATAGGGAAAAAGGTAAAGTTAAGACCATCTAACTGAACAGTATGAATTTTGTCGTTTGAACGCCCACCCGTAGTATAACGCTTATAAAAAGGAGCAACTTTGAACTGCACCCCAATTGTTAGACACAGTCTAACAATTGGAGGTGCAGTTTTTCTATGGCTAAATTTACAGCTGATGAAAAAATACAAATCGTTCTACGTTATTTGAAC
>NZ_JAKUDW010000182.1:0-4234 GCF_022662595.1 Bacillus cereus group sp. BfR-BA-01524
GATGCTGGGAAGATTTCAACTACATCTCCGCGCACACGGAATGTACCACGCTTGAAATCAATATCATTACGTCCATACTGTACATCAACAAGTTCACGAAGCAATTGATTGCGGTCCTTCTCCATACCAACTCGAAGTGATACAACTAACTCGCGGTATTCTTCAGGAGAACCTAAACCATATATACACGAAACACTCGCAACGATAATTACATCGTCCCGTTCAAATAATGCAGACGTTGCTGAGTGACGCAATTTATCAATTTCATCATTAATCTGCGCGTCCTTTTCAATAAACGTATCTGTTTGTGGTACATACGCTTCTGGCTGATAATAATCGTAATAACTAACAAAATACTCAACTGCATTATTCGGGAAAAAGTCTTTCAACTCACTATATAACTGTCCTGCTAACGTTTTATTGTGAGCCATAACAAGTGTTGGCTTTTGCACTTCTTTAATGACATTTGAAATCGTAAATGTCTTACCCGTTCCTGTCGCTCCAAGCAACACTTGCTTTTTCTTTCCACTATTAATTCCCTCTACAAGCTTCTCTATAGCTACCGGCTGATCACCTTGCGGGGAATACGCTGATATAATTTCAAATTGATGTTCCAAGTAAAATCCGACCTCCTCATAAAAATCTGTATTATTATTTTACCACGAATGCCTATAAAAAACCTAAAAAAACGAACAGATATTCGGTAAAATTTTCGACAATATACACATAGAAAAAGGAAGGAGTAAATACTTCCTTCCTCTACTAACTCTATTTTTTAGGTACATATACTAAGTCATATCCATTGCGCCCAGCTTCATTCGTACAATCTATTAGCCTATAAGTGATTCCTGATTCGCGCTGGTCTTTAACAATACTTTTACAACTATCTTTATGTAACCCTTTATCCTTCCCGGCAAATTTGTCTTTTCTATTATCTGACACATAAAATATATCGTTCCCACTATACTCTAACGTTTGAAAAATCGGGTCCCCTTCAAGGGTATACTGCACAATTCTTATTTTATCAACTTCCCTTTGCTCGACATTCAAAACGAACTTTTCAAATTTATCTAGATTGGAAATCCTGGTTCCCTTTACAATGACATCGTTCTTCTTATCAATTGTAGTGTTAGATGGTGAACATGCTACTAAAGTAAAAAGAAATAGACATATACAACTGATTCTTTTTCCTATTGTCATCCTCTCCTATAAAAATTATTTGTATACCCAAAAGCTACTTTCAACTATGAAAGTAGCTTTTCTTTTCCTTTCTCCTTCTTCGGAAAAAACACATATGAAAATGAAATCGCTGTATCAACTAAAAATATAATCGCCCACACTTGGCTCACGCGACTTGCAGCTTTATTTAAAACGATTCCCGATTCTAACCAATTACCCCATTGTTCAAATGGAATAAATCCATACGCGAAGAAAAAGAATATGTGCACACCAACGAATAAAACAAGATGTAATACCCAATTTTTTATTTCCTGCTTTGCATAGGCCATACCTGTTAATTCTATCTGTTCTTCAATAATAGGCGCTGGTTCATTACGCCATTTCGCAACTAGCTTTTGCGCAAATATATCAAGCTTCTTCAAATCCTTTTTCCCATAGAAAACTGCATACAATAAAATAATTACAGTAATAATTTGAAAATTAGAGAACTTTCCTGTTTGATAATAGTCCACTGCCCCTAATGTTAAAATAAACACTTCATTTACGAGGAGTACAATCCCCATAATAAAGCTCGCCTTCTTCAAACGAAATCCGTAACGGAGTAAAAAGAAACCGATAGCCGATAACCAAAATATAATCTCTGCCCCAATTAAAAAATACCAACGATATTCTGCGAGTATGCTCATTTATCCTTCTCCCTTTCATCATAAATACGAAAAGCTTTATCCATATATAATAAAAACTCTTCTTCAATTGGATACATGCTCATTTTCTGTGAATCTTCCTTTGATTTTCTAACTTCCCACAACTTATCTAAAAACGCTTCGTCACCATTAGCCATTTCTAAACACTTCTGCATTAATCTCTTCATTGCCCTTTGTACCTCATCACTAGCGGCTTCTTTATCCTCTTTCATAAAAATACGTAATTGCTTTAATAAATCTACCCATTCTAAAACATTCGGATCTTCCTCACTCATATTCGGCAAATTATGAAGCAACTTTTGTTCTTCCTTTGAAAATACTTCATTTTGAAATATTTCACGTATACGAGGAGACTGTTTTGAAAGCTGAATAAGTTCAAACATAACTTTCCAATCAAGTTCTCCCTCTACATCTACCGAATAAACAACCGCTTGTAAAACACGCTCCATTCGATTGAACTTCTTTTGCTCTTCTTGTACAAATCGAAGTTGGTTTTCAAGTGATTTTTTCAAATCCAGCTCACCTTTTACTAACATATTCGCAACTTCTTTTAATGAAAATCCCATTTCTTTTAAAAATAAAATTTGTTGCAAACGAATAACGTCAGCTTCACTATATAACCGATGTCCACCCTCTGTTTTTCCGCTCGGCTTTAATAAATCTATTTGATCATAATAACGTAGTGTACGTACTGTAACCCCTGTTTCCCTCGTCAATTCTTGTATTGAAATCACTACCATCACCTCTTCCCCCTCATTATAAAAGATGACGTTACGTCACTTTCAAGCATTTTGTAAAAAAAATACAAAAAGCTGTTTATACAAAGTGTATAAACAGCTTTTATGGAAATAACCCCTTTTGTATGGCGCGCCCACAAAATAAAATAAGTGCTCCAACAACAACACTCGTTGCCGTTTTATGATAATGGGCTAATAATAATAAATAATACGATAAACCTACAGTACCAATCATAATACAAATACTCGGCACTGGATTACGAGAAAAATTTTGCATTCCCCAAAGAAGCGCAAATATAGCTGTAGCGACACATAACACCGGTAATCCCATCCCAGTTCCCCTTTTTCTATCTATTATCCCTTGTTGCTAATACGCTCGTTGATGCGATACTTATTAATAAACCAAAAATAGCAATATATAATAGCTCAGTTACATGTACTGCTTGCCTATCTAAATACTTATTTACACAAAGATACATAATAAACAAGAAAACGAAGCTTGTAATACAAATCGTAAAATATGACTTCATCTTGTTCACAACTCGCTCATCAATCAATGGTACTCCCTCTTCTTTCAAACGCTTCTGCTCTTTATATTCCGAAATTCCATATAAAATGACTAGCGCTACATTCGATATAAAAATAGTTCCCCACGAAATACTTAAAATCATTAAACTCGTATTTAAAAGAATTCCTGCTACAAGCAAACTCCCTACGAATCTCATGACCTCTCTCTTACTCATACATGATCAGCCTCTTTTCGATTTCTATATTTCCACTTCGGCCAATAGTTCACAAGAAAATATACCCACTGCCCTAGTACAAATAAAACAAACGGCATACCAGCATTTCCATCAACAATTAAATTATATAAACTCCATATCGCTAAACTAATCGTAAAAAATAACCCTACATATTTAAACGCTTTATCTGACTGAAATCTCTCAAACTCATCCTGCATTTTTTATTCCCCCTATCGCTATGCTCGTTTTCCTACCATAACTCCTATAATGAGACTACCTGCAAATAAGGAACTACATATTATAAATATCTCTTGCACTGGTATAACAGCCCTGCCTATTGCTTTACTCGCAACAATATAAACAATAAGCAACAGAAATGCGAATACAAATGAGACGTTTACATGTTTTTTTATATTTTCAATTACTCGCTCATCTATATCGGGAAGTTCTTCTTTTTTGTACTTACGCTTTTTGTAATACACATACACTATCAAAAATACAATTGCTAAAACGTTACTCACTACGAGCGGTAAAATTGGTATAGCCGGATTCATAATATGAACTATAATGTCTCCTAAAAACAATCCAAAAGTCACACCTATAAATAACTTTTTAGTATCGTTCATTTTTCCTCCCCTTACTCCAGCGTAAATATTTCCTCCACCTTCACTCCAAAATACTTGGCGATTTTTAAGGATAACTCTAGACTCGGGTTATAATGATGGTTTTCAATCGCCACGATTGTCTGCCGCGTCACCTGCATCGCCTTTGCCATTTCAACTTGCGTTATATGATTTTGCTTTCTTAATTCTTTGATTTTATTTTTCACACCCATAGGATCCACCTTCAAAAGTAAAGATATCTTTACTTA
>NZ_JAKUDW010000183.1:0-4180 GCF_022662595.1 Bacillus cereus group sp. BfR-BA-01524
GAAGAACAAAAGAGACTTGATGAAGAAAAACGTAAACAGGAAGAATTAAAAAAACAACAGCAGGATTCAAACACAACACCAGCTTCTCAATCTAAACCAGAAGCAAAACCTGTACAAGGTGGTACCTGTACTATAAAGGGAAACAAAAACAGTAAGGGTGAAAAAATTTATCATATTCCTGGACAACAGTTCTATGATAAAACGAATGCTGAAGAGATGTTTTGTTCCGAAGCTGATGCACAGGCTGCAGGTTATAGAGCTTCAAAAAAATAAAATTAAAAGGCCGGCTCTTATTGATGTGCTCCCTAATTATTAGACACGAAAAACAATTAGAGGACATATCAATTATGGCCGGTTTTTCTTTCCACTTTACATACCAATGGACTTCATTGACATTTACATAGTATATTTCACTTTTGTTATTTTTTGATTTTTAAGAATTAATAAATAGCATACACACTTACAGTAAATGGTTCAGATGCATTTTTAGGATTCGCAATATATAATGATCTCGCTGATACTACACTTGTTCTATTACCACTTAAGACATCGCTAAAAACAACAGGATCTGTACCAGCAGATACATCTTTCATTACATTAAAGCTAACAAAATCCGGATCTCCTCCACCTTCAATTTCCCATTTTAAATATTTCGTTCCTGAAGGAAGGCTCTCAGTACTAAAGTTCCCACTTGAGCGGTTTTTTTGTCCATCTAAAGGTTTTGGTTGAGATAATACTGTTGCTACTAATTGTTGCGCTTTCGTTTCCATTAATATTCCCCATTTCTCAATTAAATTTTTATTAAGGTTACAATAGTAACCACCACCAAAATATATCATATATGTAAATTATAGTTATTGAGAAATTTCTTTTTTATTTTCCTTTAAATTACAATAGCATATACCCTTACATGAAAAGGAAGATTAGAACCATTAGGGCTTGCAATACAAAGACTGTTATTTTTTATCAAATTTGTTCGATTTCCACTTAATACATCTTTGAATATCGTAGTTCCCACCCCTTTTGTTACATTTTTCATAACATCAAAACTAATATGCTCTGCATTATCATCATTTTCTACTTCCCACTTTATAAACTTTGTTCCAGGAGGAAGTTTCTGAGTACTAAAAGTTTCACGAGGTATTACCGTTGCTATTAACTCTTGTGATTTAATTTCCATATTTCCTCTTCCTTTCTCCTTTACACCTTAACTTTTTACTTAAATATACATCCTAAAAAAAGATCATATATTGAGAAATTTATTATCTAGCTACACAAATAAAGATCCATCCCCACTAAAAGAGATGGATTTAAACATCATTTCACATACTCATTGGCTATATTTGCTGTTACATAGTATGTGTTTTTCTTTTGTTATTTTGTATCCATACAATAAACTCCTTACCTACACTTACAGTGCCAGCAACATCTTTATCTTGCCAACATGGAGATGAATTGGTCAAAACGCACAATTCCTGTACCTGAAGAAATGATAGAATTCTTAAAAAGGCAAAAGATAACGATTAATAAATAGAAATTAATACTTGTTTCTACTTATCAAAATTTTGATTTAATTGATTGTACTGAGTTTGCATCTCCTAAAAATAAATTCTTTTTAGCATTTTATTATAATCTATTAAATTAAATCCCACGAAATAGGTGTTCCTTTTATAATATCCTTACTCGCTTTCTTTCCGATAAATTTGGATAAGTGTTTTGGTAATAAGCCATTCCCTGGTCTAATAGCTTTAACATTTTCATTTGTAAAGACTTCTCCTTCTTTTATGTTTTCTACTACATATAATGATCTTCTAAATTTTAAAGAATCTTTTTCTATATCAGTAGGTCCATAATATACATTCCCCAAAGATTCCCATGCTTTTTCAGTTTCGCTTACTAATAATTTAAATTCAGCTGGTTCCATTGAAAATTTAGCATCAACTCCTCCATCCGACCTTGAGAGCGTTAAATGTTTCTCAATTACTGTAGCTCCCAAGGCAACACTTGCTACAGATACACCTACTCCCAGTGTATGATCGGATAAGCCCACCTGACAGTTAAATAACTCTTTCATATGAGGTATAGTAACTATATTTGTAGATTTTGGAGATGCAGGATACGTACTTGTACATTTTAATAGAATTATTTCTTTACACCCTTCTTCTCTCGCAGCCCTTACTGTTTCATCTAGTTCAGCAATTGAAGCCATACCTGTCGAAATGATTATTGGTTTTCCTGTTGCGGCTACTTTACGTATGAGGGGAATATCAGTATTTTCAAAAGATGCAATTTTATAACATGAAACATTTAATGTCTCTAGAAAGTCTACAGCTGTTTCATCAAAAGGCGTACTAAATGGTATCATTCCTAACTCTATACAGCGATCAAAAATTGGTTTATGCCACTCCCATGGTGTATATGCTTCTTTGTATAAATGATAAAGTGATTTGCCTTTCCATAAACTTTTCGTATCATGAATTAAAAAATCACCATTTTCTATATTTAAAGTCATTGTATCTGGTGTATATGTTTGAATTTTAAATCCTTGTGCCCCGGCCTCCGCAGCTGCCTCTACAATTTTCAACGCCCTATCTAATGATTGATTATGATTTCCTGACATTTCTGCAATAATAAATGGTGGCAAACTATTGCCAATCTCTCTACCTCCGATATATACATTACTCATTTTTGTCACCTTCAAGCTCTTTTTTTATAGATTCTCTTCTTTCCTCCCATTGTTCACGGGACAAGGTCATTGTAATGACATCAACATAATCATTTTCCCTATAAATATAATCTTCATATCTTCCCTCTTCTTGGAAACCAAGTTTCTGATGGAAATTTAAACTAATACGGTTTGATTCTATTATTTCTGCACATACTTTGTGTATGTCTTTGATTTCAAAAATAAAATCTAATGCTAATAAACCTAATACAGTTCCGGCACGTCTTACACTTTGCTTTTCACCTATATAAAATCCCCAATAACAAGTTCGATCCATTTTATCTATTTTTGTAAAATTAACAAATCCAATTGGTTTTTCTTTATATGTTAATAATCTTGCAACCTTTGTATCATCCATTACGAGTTTTTCATACCAATTTAAATGTTCGTCTATTGTTATTTGATGATTTTCATACATAACCGAGCGAATTTCTTTTGTATTCCGCCAATTTAAAATAAGTTCTAAATCTTTCTGTTCTAAACTTTCCAATTGAAAATCCCCAATATCTAACATACTATCCTCCTAAAATATTTTTTGCTATTTCATTTGTATTACTGGCACACTGTATAGAAAGAGCTTTATTAGACATTTCTTTCACTATTTTAGAATCTGATAAAAGTTTGTTTAGACATTTCGTAATTGCTTTATCCGAAACACTTTCAGCTGTACCAATATTCCATGTAGCTCCAACCTTCGCTACAGCCTTTGTTACTTCAATTTGATTTTGGGCAGTTGTAATTGTTATAGAAGGTAATCCAAGAAAGCATCGTTCCCATGTGGTTGTGCCCCCAGCTCCTATCCCTAAATCCGCTCGTACGAGAAGCTCTTCCATATTCTCTATTTGACAATAATATGAAGCGTTAGTAACACTCTTACAATAAGTTTGAATATCCTCTTTATGAGGATTTTGGCTACCTACCACAACGTCTATTTTTAAGTTATCTTTATTTATATTTTGTAAAGCTCTTAACGTTTTTAATGTCTCATTTGTTACATCATGGCCACCAAAAAAAATAAAAATCCTCTCAATTTTTCCTGTTCTTTTTCGTGAAATCTTCTTAGCTGCATGAAACTCTGGTCTTAATATAGCGTATTTAGGCCCCAATTTTACTAATGAGTGCTCTGGTATTAAATCTTTATAGCGACCATTAAGGTTATCATATAAATTTTGGTCTAGTAACAAATCACAGTCATGCATTCGATTTGCAAGATCATCGATTACCATAATTTTTCTTACACTTTTTCTTAAAGCAGACTCCCACTTATTATCTAATCCATAATGATCAACAATTAACCAATCACACTTGGGAAGTTGCGACAAAATATCATTGGTCTGCTGCGCATCAACAAACCAATGATATTTTAGCCAATTTAAATAACTCCCGTTTTTTGCACTTAAGAAATTCGTATTTTCACCATCTCCATCTAATACATACACATGAAATCCTTTATTT
>NZ_JAKUDW010000184.1:0-4177 GCF_022662595.1 Bacillus cereus group sp. BfR-BA-01524
CATAAAAGAATTAAGGCAAAATTAAAGGGTATGAGCCCAGTACAATACCGGGCTCATACCCTAGAGGCTGCCTAATGAAACGACCTGTCTAACTTTCGGGGGTCACTTCAATTTTATAAAAGATACAGTGGCTTTTTTACTATAGATAGAGTGAAGTGTATATTTTCTGTTCGTTAAATACACTTTTAACGAACAGTTATAGTTAAATCAAGAGATTAGTGATAAGTTAGATACATTAATCTAACTTATCATTAATCTCAACGCCGTTATTGTGAATTAGCTTTAAAAGAGCATAGCGAATTATTCTTTCTAAACCTGTAAAAGTAAGAGTGTTATTTAAAGCTCTCTTAGCTCTTTGAACAGGAGGATTGACTTCACCCATAACAATTTCATTTTGCAGGTTTTTACGTGGTATAATACGTTCTCCAAATTCAAGTCCAGTATGTACATATAAACTCCTTAAGTCATATGCGAATTTTATATTTTGTTCTATTGTATCTTTAGTTATTATTCCAACATTTTGTATTGCTTCGGTATTTTCATAAAAATTATCATTTAATAATTCTATTAATGAATAGTAGAATTTTCTCTTTACTTGGAAAAGCCTACTTTTTAAATCACGTACTATACGATCTCCTTGCTCTAGAGTAAGGATTCTTTCAAAATTCCGAAGTAAATTCTCATCATAAAGTTGTTCTTCTGTGTATTGTTCTTCATTGAAGTTTGAAATGATTTCTCCGCATGTAATTAAGTCTAAAAAGGCAAGTTCGGGTTCTGTTGGATAGATACTTAACGCTCTATTATAAAATTTTCCGGCAGCTATAATCATTTGGCGGAAACTATCTGATAATCCGTTTGCTAAAAGAAGTGGTTCAATTAATTTAAAATGACTTAAATCTAAAGGAATTGATAAATCTTTTCTTGGTTGATAATTGTATTGAGGTTGATAATAGTATTCGTTCGGCGACAATGCAAGATTTGGTGTTCTATGAATACCATAGGACTCTAATAGTCCATGATTTTTAAATTCTTTTCCATACAATATTGATAAAATAGTACAAAAGACCTCACTAAAATCAGTTAGATCTCTTCTAAGCATAGGATTATCTTGAGCATAACGGAAAGTCACTACAAGAAAAGTTCTGGAATTAGGGTTTTCTGTGATATCAGGTATTCTATCTTTATTCGGAAAAGATAATTGTACGGCAGTATCCTCAGACATATAATTACCCACAAATCTCGCAGGTGTAGAAATCATAACTTTATGTATCTCTTCATTAGGTTTCAGCATAAAGACCTCCGAATTTTTTATTTAATCAATTTTAATATTATAACATATTACCATCTCCTGAACTCTTCGTTAAATGAGAATTTAACGAACACTTCAGTGGATGTAAGAGTTTCCCTCTTCCCCCATCTTGTACAAGGACAAGAATCTCTAAACTATTTAGACAAGAAAATCTAAACTTTCACTTTGACGTATTTGTTGAAGCAAGAAACTATAAACTAATATTTATTAGTTTACTTTGGAACTTTTTATAAAAATTTGTATAAAATAAAGTGAAATTACAGATGTATTAAGATGGAAATGGTATTTTTTTTAAACAAAAACCTAGTAAAAACTAGGTTTTTTGTTTAACTCATTTATGTTCTACATAAGAAATCCCAAAATAAAAAATTCATTAGAATATTTACATTCTAACACTTTTTTTGAAATCCAACATAAAATGCTATGAGCATTTACAACATAGTTTTGGTCATTAATAAAAAAGCCACAATAATTGCTGTGTTTTTTCTTATTGGAACTGTGAAAGTAAACTTCTATTCAAAGATTTACTTTGAAATATTGTAATATTACTGGCTAAGTAGTTTAGAGTTTGTTGTCCTATGTTCAAAAGGTTTAGACTTTCATGTCTTTTTACATACACGGACAAGAATCACTAAACTATTTAGACAAAAAAGTCTAAACTTTCATTTTGGGAACTAGATTGGGACAAGAAAATCCAAAATAAATTTCATAGATTTACAGAACTAAATCCATATAATCTTGTATGAACGTATACGTTTAAATACTACGTTATTTTTATTTGTAAATAAATTATAGTACAAGGTTCCTTCTTCTAACTTGAACCATCTTAATTTTAACCGGTTCTGGTGTAAATATAGGAGACATTTCAAGGAGCAATCGGGATTCCTACCGGAATTGTTCTTTTCTATCATATGCATGGCTTATACTCTTATTTGATATTACCCTATATTTCAAAAAAGCACCGCTATGGATGCTTTAGCCTACATATTCTTCGATTTTACTAAAGATACTATTACTAGCAGGTACTAAGCATGTAGACGCTACAATTTCAGAAATAAGTTTATCAAAAAAACAAGCTTACAGTCATATTAACACCCACTGCCCTAATAATAAGCAGGAAACATTAAATAAATTTAAAATTTTATTATATTAATATTGATTTTAGTTTATCTTTGTTACAATGATAAACACTTTCATTGAAGAGCTTGTTTTAATACAGCTACTAACTCATTTATACTTTTTATTTCTTTTATGCAGTTATCATGTCTCGAATATTTAAAAATTTTAATGCTTAGAATAAGCTAACAATATGCTTATATAATAAATCACCTTAAATGTAACAGCCATCAATCAATATTTTTTAAACTGTTACGATTAAGTTACTAAGAGTTGGAGGATGTACATAAACCAATCTTTAATAATGTTTCGCTCTTTGTTACTGCCCTTTATTGTTGTTTATTAGAAACTAATAACACTATAATTGCTTTATCGTCATCATCCTCATCTTCGTTTTTCACAGTCACTTCAATACGTTGGTCAATTTTATCCTTTGGAACAATGATAGGTGTAGCACTCTTGTTTGTACCATCAAGATCTCCAGTATCTTCACTTCTACCTTCAAACAGCTTAACATCATGTGAGACACCTATGGATAGATCCATTCTTAAGTCGAAGTCGAAATGAGCCTCAACTCTAATTTCCCCACCATACTTTTCTACCCATTCTAACTTGGCGTGTGTATTGAATGGCTCGAGATTAAATATAACAGGACTCCCTGGCACTCCATTGGTTCTATTTGTAGAATGATCTGTTTCAGGCCATCCTTCGTCGTCAAGAATATGCATATGTCCTATTATTTCAATTTTACGAAAGTTTTCAGGAGGGAATGATGGTGTTGGTACCGGTGAATCTGGTGGACATTCTTTGATAAGAAAGCTGTTATTAGCTGTTTGGTTTTGCTTTATAGATATGGCTGTACTTTTTGCAGTAGGGTGCATCAAGTTACAGCTGTTACTGTTATGTTTTTTATTATTAGGATCCATCTCGTCATCTGGATCATTTCCTATAAAAGTGGTATCCATGGGACTGGTTTTACGCCAAAATAGAGCATGACCTAATTCGTGAGCAAAAACATATGGAGTGGCACCGTCTGCAAGGATAATAGCATATGTAAATTTTTCTGTCATTTGCCCATTTTGTGTTTTGTATTCGTAATCGAAATACTGGCACCCCGTTGTTTTCCCATCTTCAAATGTGGCACCAGCAACATAATAAACCGCAATTGCTTTATCTGGACAATCTATTCTATAATTAAGTAATTTTTGAACTTTTGGAGATTGTTCACTTATTTTTTTATCACAATTAGCAGCAATGGGCTCATTTTTCACATTATAATCATCATTATTCGGAGTTGGCAGTTTAAATTTGAGGTTAAATTTAATTCCACAAACTCCCCAGATTGCTGATGCGCTCTCTATGTCTTTATTAATTCTAAAGTCATTAACATTGGCACCTGGAGCCGTATATACACATATATCCACACAATTAGGCATTTTTTGCACCTCCAATTCTTCCTTATTTTTCAAATCAAGTGTTATTTCTTTGTTAAAGTTATATACACCGCTATTATGCATTAAATTATCATTTTATATACTATTTTCATTTCGCATACAGACCGTATTTTATTTATTAAAATGGATATTCACTATATATTAGTTAGAAAATTAGATAAGAAAAAGAGCACCCGAGAATTCCAAGTGAAGTGACCCCTAAAAGTTAGACACGGTTATTTCATTAGGCAGCTTGATAAAAGTGAGTCCGGTATTGTACCGGGCTCATTTTTAATTTTGCCTTAATCCGTTTCGTATT
>NZ_JAKUDW010000185.1:0-4176 GCF_022662595.1 Bacillus cereus group sp. BfR-BA-01524
AAATTAAGTTTATAAACTTTTGATCATGATTCATTGTTTCTCCAATCAAATTTACTTATTTTAACCAGCTAACACTAACTTTATTTATCCAATATTGTACTCCTCCACCTTCCCTATATTCCTGAACTATATCTGTACCATTTTGAAATTGAGTTTGAGATGCAGTGATTCCCGTAAGAACTCTAATTCCTTTTGGTATTTCTACTATATATTCTGTACTTAATGGATTCCCCCAAGCTTCTAATACCGCTAACTCATTTCTTGTTTCTTCAATGTTTCTCTTTTTATCACTCCACCAATAACCAAGACCATACCTAGAATCTGGTTCACCAGATTTACTTCTTCTATATAAAATTAAATCTTTATCAATTTCTTTTATCTCTATTTTTAAATCCTTAAATGCTAAAACATCCGCCTTAGTACCCTTAAAATCAAAATTAGAAAAACCTGATTCTCTTATTATCTCTCTTTTTAAAGTTGCACGTTCCATTATACTCAAATCTACTTTATCTACTTTATCTAATAATTGATTTAAATCATTAACACTCCAATTAATCAATTTATTACTTTTTATATTACTTATTATTTTATCAATATTATTCTCACTTTCAAAAATAATAGATATGTCATCACTTCTATTTAATGAAATATTATTCAATTCAGCATAACTATTAAAAGAAAAACAAAATAAACTACAAAAAATCACAAACGTCATAACAAATATATTTTTTTTCATACTAAAAAACCTCTCCTAATCTTAATTAACAATCCTCATTGATTTAAAAATCAAATCATTTTCTTTAACAAAAACTTCCAAATTGGTTCTGATCCAATTAACACTGAACCTTGTCCCATCATTCCTGCATATAATTCATCATTGTTAGAATCAATCGTTGCTTCTAATTCATACATATAGGATTTAAATTCTTTATTATAAACAGGTTCCGCCGCAATATATACAATTTCCCCTATATATTTATCTATTCTTTCTGTATTAAAAGAATAAATTATCTTATCACCCTTTTTGATATTTTTTCTATCTTGAGGAGATAAAATTATACGAGCTCTTTTCTCAAGGTTTTTTGGTACAATAGACAAAATCTCTTTTCCAGATTCAATTAAATCACCAGATTGAATAGTAGAATTAAACTGAACTTCTCCATCCATTGATGCTTTTACAAAAACATTTTCATTTTCCTCTTTTATTTGAAACAAAACATCTCCTGTTTTCACAAAATCACCCGACTTAACCAAAACATTATCTAATATTCCCTTGTTTTTACTTCGAACTAGACTAGATTCAAATTTATTCTGTATGATTACTGTTCCTTTACTTACAATATCAACCTTTCCAAAATAAGCCCAAACAACAAAAATAACAAACAATAAAATAAGTCCAGATAAAAACCATATAATAAAACGAGGTGGTTTTCGTTCTAATAACTCCACACTATCTGTTAATTGCTCAAAAGAATAAATTTTATTCATCTTTATTTCCCCACATTGCATAAGATTGTGATTTTATATGATCTACATGTACAGTTTGATTTTTCCATAAACCATAATAATCACCCTTTTGAAGTAATAATTCCTCATGAGAACCTTCTTCAATAATATTTCCTTTTCTCATGACAAAAATTTTACTAGCATGTTGAACTGTACTTAATCGATGCGCAATCATAATAACTGTGATTTCCTTACTTCCTAAATCTCTAAGCATATCAGTAATTTTTTTCTCCGTTGTAGAATCTAAATTACTTGTTGCCTCATCTAAAATCAAAATATCTGGATTTTTCAATAACGCACGTGCAATAGCTAATCTTTGTTTTTGTCCTCCAGATAAATTAGACGCATTTTCCTCTAATAATGTTTCATATCGTAATGGTAATTCACTAATAAAATCATGAGCACAAGCTAATTTACATACATGAATTAATTCTTCAAAACTAACCTTACGTTCTAGACCAAATTGTAAATTATCATAAATGGAACCACTAAAGAAAAAGGACTCCTGTGATACATATGCAATTTGTTTACGTAATGCTGTTTTACTAATTTCTTTAATATGATAATCATCATAATAAATATTCCCCTGCTGAACTGAATAATAATTCATTAATAACTTTGAAATAGTTGTTTTACCGGAACCACTTTCACCAACAAAAGCTACTTGACTACCAGGGGAAATTGAAAAACTAATATTATTTAAAACATTATTCCTCGTACCATATTTAAATGTTACATTCTCAAAATCAATCTTCCCAGAAAGACGATTTGGAAATACCTTTCTCTCTTCATCCTTCGATTTTTCTAATTCTAAATCAAAAATATCATTTAACCTTTCTGCTGCTACAATAGCTGATTGCATCATCGGTTGAATACCAATTAAATTCTGAATAGGATTCAAGAAATATACCAAAAGTGCATTATAAGTAATTAACTCACCAATTGACATATTTCCCTTTAATACCTGGTTAGCACCTACCCATAAAATAATTACTCCACCAATTAATTCAATAGCAATTTTAATAGTTCCTTGTAAATTAGAAATCATACCATTTTTAAAAAAATGACGAAGTAAACTTACAAAACGTTTTTCCATTTCAAAAATTACTTCTTTTTCAGCATTATATGATTTTATAGTACCAACACCATTTAATGACTCCACTATATAAGACATTAACTTTGCATTACTTTCCATTTGCTCTCTATTAATATTTTCATAAGATTTATGAAATCCTAAAATAACAAGAACATAAAACGGGATTAATAAAAGGGTTACACCAAACAAAACAGAATTATGTAAATAAAGCAAAACAGAACCTAAAACTACCATTAAGCTATCAATCATTAATGTAATTGTAGTATTAGATAAAGCATCTCTAACTTTACTAGCATCCGTAAAACGAGAAATAATTTCACCAACTTTTCTCGTTTCAAAAAAATTCATAGGTAAACCAATAACATGTCGATAATATCCCAACATTAACTGTATATCGATTCTCCTACTAAAATATAAAATCAAATGAGTTCTAAAATATGATAGTAATACCTTAAATACATATAAAATAACAATACCTATTGAAACTATATGTAAAGTTTGTAATAACTGATTCGCAACAATATCATCAATTAAAAATTTAAAATAAAATGCACCTAACATACTAAACCCATTTAAGAAAATAGAAGCAATAAACATAGGAACAAGTAAATGAATTTGAGATTTTAATAAAGATGTAAAACGAGACAATTTACCACTAGAATAATCGGATTTATTAAAATTTTCATTAGGACTAACTAAAACTAAAATACCTTTCCAAATCTCACAAAAATCTTCCAAACTAAATACAATATTCCCTTTTGCAGGATCTGCAATATAGACTTTATTTTTTTTCACTTTATAAATAACTACATAATGTAATAAACCGTTGTCAATTACATGTGCAATAGCTGGTAAAGGTATTTCTTCTAATACCTCAGGACTCTTAGCCCTAACACCTTTACTATCAAACCCTAATCTTGTAGACGCTTCCAACAATCCTTTAATATTTGTGCCTTGTAAATCAGTTCCCGCAATTTCACGAATTTTAGAAATTGATATATCCGAACTATAATGACGTGAAATCATAGCTAAACATGCTGGGCCACAATCCTGTAAATCATGTTGCTTAATACATTCAAATTTTTTTAATACCAAAGTAATACCTACTTTCTTAATAAAGATGAATCCCATTATATAAATAATTTAATAATTTTATTATTATTTGAAAAAAATTACAAGGAAATTATAGACAAAAAAATATATTATTGTATAATAATTACATGACAGCGATTCCAAAGCTGAATAATTCATTTAAATAAGGAGGGGACATAATGGAAATCAAATTAGAAAATCTAGAAGAATTAACACAAGAAGAAATTCTAGAAGTAGACGGCGGAAACTGGGTAAAAAACCTAGCTGATTTCACAGCTGGATACTATAAAGGATGGTCTAACTATTACAATGATGGACCAGCACCATGGGAATAAACAATAATATTTGCTAAACTTAAAATCTAAAAATCTATATATTTCAAAAAGAGGTTTTCTAAAATGAATACTAAGAAATTAAACAAAAATCTTGAAACTTTAACAAATCAAGAACTTGAAATTAATGGCGGAGGCTTCTGGGGTAAA
>NZ_JAKUDW010000186.1:0-4035 GCF_022662595.1 Bacillus cereus group sp. BfR-BA-01524
AAACAACAGGAACAACCGAAAGAACAGCCGGCTGTAAATAAGCAACCAGAGCAGCAACAAGCACAAGAAGAGAAACAACAACCGAAAGCACCAGAAGTAAAAGAAGAAGCGAAGGTTGTGAATCAGCCGAAAGAAACACCGAAGCAGGAGCAAAAGAAAAAGCCAGAAGAGAACAATAGTGTACCAGCTCCACCAACACCGGTACCACCACCAAACCCAGTGCCACCACCAGTACCTAAAGCAAAACAAGTAACAATCTCGGTAAAAGGAAATAACGGATATATAATGGGTGCGAAAAAGATGGATGTACAAGATGGCGATACTGTGTATAAAGTATTACAACGTACAGGATTAGATGTTGATGCAAGCGGATCTAGAGATAGTATTTATGTAAAAGGTATTAATGATTTATATGAAAAAGATATTGCGGATACTAGTGGATGGAAATATCGTGTGAACGGTGCTTTTCCAAACCATAGTGCTGGTGTAGCTACGGTAAAATCAGGAGATACAATTGAGTGGGTATACGTATTACAATAAGAAAGGCATTCGGTAAAGGGCTATGAAAATAAGTTTTTCTTCTTTACATCCTTTTGTGAATTTTTTCTATTATATCGGGGTGATGATACTATGTATGATGTGTCTTCATCCTCTTTTTTTAATTGGAGCAATAGTATTAATTATTATGTTAAATGTGATGCAAGGAAATAGCGAAAAGATAAGAAAGATG
Organism: Bacillus cereus group sp. BfR-BA-01524; assembly: GCF_022662595.1. Lineage (NCBI taxonomy): Bacteria > Bacillati > Bacillota > Bacilli > Caryophanales > Bacillaceae > Bacillus > Bacillus cereus group sp. BfR-BA-01524. The sequence goes on from NZ_JAKUDW010000186.1 coordinate 731, forward strand.
CTACCGAGCACAATTGTTTTCTTTTTTATGGTAATTTTATTTAATTCGTTATTAACGCATAGAGGTCGAACTACGTTATTTTGGTTAGGTGATAGCCGTATTAAGCTTGAGGCGATTATGTTTGGAATAGTAATGGGGTTATTACTAGTTGCAGTTATGTTTACGTTTGCGTCATACAATGATATTATTTCCAGTCATAAATTTTTATATCTGTTTTCAAGAATTTCACCGAAAGTTGCATTGTTAACGATGATTACAGTAAGGTTTGTGCCATTGTTTATTAGGCGGTTGCAGAAAATTACACTCGTCCAAAAAACGAAAGGTGTACAAGTTGATGCAGGTTCCATTATTGAACGCGTGAAAAATGGTATGCAATTGCTGCAAGTATTATTAATTTGTTCATTAGAAGATGCACTGCAAACGGCAGATTCTATGCAAGCTCGTGGATTTGGTGTGACGAAGCGTACGACGTATATTCGCTATAGAATGGAAAGGCGCGATTGGTATACGCTCAGTTATTTAATCATTTTATTTATAGCTGTTATTATATGTAGTACGTATGGCGGAGGGAAATTGATTATTTATCCGAAAGTCGAATCTATTTTATTTCAGCAATACGATGGGATGATGTTTATCGTATTTACGATGTTTATTAGTTTACCAATTATAATAGAAGGAAGGGAATGGTTATGGTGGCGCATGCAGAAATAAACAATTTATCATTTGTATATGCTGATGAAAACGAAAAAGCGTTACAGCGTATTTCTCTTTCTGTTCAAAAAGGTGAATTCATTGTACTTGCTGGCGGATCGGGTTCTGGGAAGACGACTTTATTAAAACATTTTAAAAAGGAGTTACTTCCAATTGGTACGCGTTCTGGAGAGATATTTTATGAGAATGTTTTAATAGAGGAAGTACATGATTTGTTATCTGCCCAAGAAATTGGCATGGTATTTCAAAACCCAGAAAATCAGATCGTTATGGATACAGTGATTCAAGAATTAGCATTTTCTTTAGAAAATATCGGGTTACCATCACATATTATTCAAAAAAGAATAGCAGAGCTTATTAGTTTTTTAGGATTTCAAGATTTATTGCACCAATCTGTTCATACGTTATCTGGTGGGCAAAAGCAACTTGTCAATTTAGCTGCGGTATTAGTGATGCAGCCGAAATTATTATTACTAGATGAACCAACAGCGCAATTAGATCCAATTGCTGCGAAAGAGTTTTTAGGATTGTTAAAGCGTATTAACGAAGAACTTGGAATTACGATCGTTTTAAGTGAACATCGTTTAGATGAAGTAATACCACTCGCAACGCGCGTTATTTGCATGAATAACGGCCGAATCGTGTATGACGGTAGTCCGAAAACGGTTGTAGCGAATATGTGGGGAGTAGAAACATTCCGTCCATTTATTCCGCAAATTCCAAGGCTATTTTTAGAGTGGAATGTGAGAGATATTCCGTTTACGGTGCGAGAGGCGCAAATGAAAATGAATAATTTTTCAGCGATATCATATGTAAATGAGCCAATAGCACAAAGTGAAAAGCAAGAGGTAATTTTAAGCGCAGAGCATATTTCGTTCCAGTACGAAAAAAGTAGTCCGCTTATTTTACGTGATTTATCAGTTTCGATTGAAAAAGGAAAATGGGTAGCGCTCGTTGGGAAGAACGGTACAGGAAAGTCTACACTGTTAACGATTTTAGCAGGATTACAAAAAGCGAGAAGAGGGAAAGTAAAGTGGAACGGGAAAGTGATACATAAAATTGATTCGAAAGAACGATTTAAAAGGATCGGGTATGTATCGCAACATCCGTATTATCATTTTACATTTGATACAGTGTGGGATGAAGTGTATGAACGTGCACGTGAATTATACGGAGAACAAGGAAAAGAAATAGCAGAAGATATGTTGAAGAAGTTTTGGTTGTACTCGCTTAAAGAACGCCATCCGCATGATTGTAGCGGGGGAGAGCAACAACTACTTGCGTTATGTACAACGTTATTATCAAAGCCAACTTTATTATTACTTGATGAACCGACAAAGGGGCTAGATCCGTGGAAGAAAGAAAGAGTAGGAGAACTATTTAGGAAGCTACAAAAAGAAGGAACAACAATTATAATGGCAACGCATGACATTGAATTTGCAGCGAAATACGTTGATCAATGTATGATGTTATTTGACGGAACAGTCATTATGAATGATGCACCGAAAGAATTTTTTAGCGGCAACTTCTTTTATACAACATCTATTAATCGATTCATTCGAAAAGAATTGCCATATGCATTAACGTGGGAGGATGTGTACGAAGCGTGTCCAAACGATATGTTTCATTCATAATATGTATTTTTGCAGTAATAATAGGCACATTACTTCTTACGACACTTGTCATGGACGGTTATTACATGTTAAGTAGTTTGTTTATATTAGCAGTTATTATGTTACCTTTCTATATCCGTTTTGAAAGAAAGGCGTTTGTTTCACGTGAAATTGTTCTCGTTGCTGTATTAGCGGCAATTGCAGCAGTAAGCAGAGTGCCATTTTCTATTTTACCAAGTGTACAACCAACTTCTTTTGTCATTATTGTTTCTGCAATTGTATTTGGAAGTGAAACTGGTTTTATGATTGGTGCCACAGCAGCGATCGTATCTAATATTTTTTTAGGACAAGGTCCGTGGACACCGTGGCAAATGTTTTCGTGGGGCATGATTGGTTTTATAGCAGGTTTACTTCGTAATACATTTTTAATGAAAAAACTATGGGGGAGACTTCTTTACGGAGTAATCGTTGGATTTTTATTTGGCTGGATTATGAATTTCTGGGGTCTTCTCGGTTTTATACGAGAAGCAACGTGGGAGACTGTCATTTCGTATTATATCGCAAGTTTTTATTTTGATTTGAGTCATGCGATTTCGAATGTTATTTTCTTACTACTATTTAGTACGTCTTGGATTACGATTCTTACAAGGTTTAAAAAGAAATACGGTATATTAGATGAGCATAACGTGACATAGAAAAGCATACTCATATAAGGTAGGGTCGCGACTTACATATTCGTTTGCCTCTTTCATGCTTCTTACATATTGTAAGGAGCATTTTTTTGTCAAAAAATAGATTCAATATGCACCCGCTATTATATAAAATTATTTGTATAATAGTACGTGAGAACTCTTTTCAAGAGGGAGGTGTATAGTTAATGAAGTTAGTTATTCCGAAGCAACATGGTGCATGGGCCATGCTTGTTATACCTTTTCTATTAAGTGTCATACTTGGGAAACCTACTATTTATCATATTCCATT
>NZ_JAKUDW010000187.1:0-3937 GCF_022662595.1 Bacillus cereus group sp. BfR-BA-01524
TCCAATAAAGTTAGTTTGTCTAGCATCTAAAAATAAAAATTGACGTTTCACGTTGTTTGTTTCGTTCAGTTTTCAAAGAACTACTTGGTCGCTCATTTGCGACTTCCTTATCTTAACATCTTCGTTAGTTAATGTCAACTAAGTTTTTTATTTCGTTTGTCGCTTGCGACGTTAATGTCATCGGCGACTTGTTCTATATTACACCTCTAAAGTATAATCGTCAACACCTTTTTATAAAGAAATTCAATTTAATATTTATATGCTTTGTTAGCTAGATACGTCTCTCCAAGGATTCATTACCAAAGAGCTACCTCCTGCTTCTCTTTAATTATATTTCCCCTAAATATATTAAAGTTACTTTAAACCTTAGACTTAATTTGTACAGAAGTTTTTCCCCAGCGAAACTAACAATCTTATTTTAATAAATATTAATACCTCTTTGTTTATCACGCCCTCTATTAGAAACGATTGAAGATATACGTATTCTTATAACAGACAACGATACAGAAATCCATAATAAACTCATATACTACTCTAGTTATAGAGTCCCAAGTTCTCCTTATATGAAGTAATGGTTGCTTATCTGTTTACTCACAAATATATAGAACCACACTAATATATTTATTAACTATCCCTGTTTCACTGAAATATCAGCCTTATATCTCTTTCATCTTTAGTATCATCTATTTCCATACAGCTATATTCTCTTAATAAACATTTAAGATATGCTCAAGGTTCGAATTGATTAATAGTATTTCCTTTTTAAACACATATACAGAACACTCGTTCCTTTCATTGCTTCACTTTTTATATAACATTAATAGATATTAATCCCATACCTATATTTACGTTTTACTGCTAAAAGAGCGAATCATTTCACTAACAAAGCATTTAGTTTCATTTCTAGTATATATCCCCCTTTTGAAATACATATAGAATCATAATTTCCGTTGTTTCTATCTCCCCCCTAAGAATACACAACCATACAAAAACAATTCTACAACAAAGTATACGGCGGCTGCACAATTATAAATCTTAATCTCCTCAATACCTACAGGGGTGCTGTCCGCCTTTAACGCAAATATATACTAAAAAAATTTCAATATAAAATGGCCGGAATTTCTACACTAAGAAAAATCCGGCTCTTATTTTTAGGCAACAACCAAAATCATTTTTACATTCAGTATTAAATGTCTATTCAATATTCCCTACTCCGCTCTGATAAAGGTGAATGTATCATATCTGCCACTGCATAATATAGATTTTCTGGATGTTCGGCTATCCGATGACATAAATACAAATACCACTCTTTCCCATAAGTCAAATATACTCTAGCGTTATGTCCTTTGTTTTTCAAATCTCTTAACATATCCGGACGAATTCCATATAACATTTCTATTTCTACATTAGGATGACTAAAATATTGACGTTGCTCCATCTCTTTAATAAGAATTTCATCATGTGTAGCTATAGACACAGGGTGATGGTTTTCAACTAGTTTTTCTACAATTTGAAGATACTGTTGATTTAAATCAGTTGATCTAGGCATAGCAATATCCGGAACTTCTTGATAGGCACCTTTTACAACTCTTATTTTTCCTGGATAATGAAGGAGTTCTTGAATATCATTGTTTGAGCGGTATAAATGTGCCTGTATTGTTATCCCTACATTATGATATTGCTCAGTTACCTTTTTATAAATGGAAAGAATGTCCGCTGCTTTAGATGATTCTTCCATACTTATCATAAGGGTAGTTCCATGTACTTTCGCCTTCTCTGCCAACTCCATTAAATGAATATAAGATATTTCTGGATCTATGGATAATCCAATATGCGATAAATCGAGTGATACTGTTTGTTTCATAGATAGAGCACCCATGTCCCCAATAAGATTCAAAAACTCATTTTTTGCTTTATAGCATTCCTCTATATCTAGAGTATTTTCCCCTATGTATTCTAGTGAAGTATGATAACCTTTTGTAATTAGTTCTTTTGCCGTCCCAATTCCCTCATGTCTCGTTTCTCCGGTGACAAAGCGTTTCGCAGCTTGTAATAATAACGCATAGAGTTCAGTGGATTGTTGTACATATGCTTTTATATGTTCATTTCGTGCAATCGATTTAAATGCCTGAGCTACTTGTAATTCTGGTTTAGTTATCACATTTTCATCTCCTTTAGAACTATTTGACCCTACTATAGCATGCTAAAATGGTTTGTATTAGTACCATTTCATCCAAACTTTTATGGTACCAATTTTGATGAAGGGAGCATTTATATGCTTTGGATACCTATTGATCGATCTTTAGATATAAGTTTAATTCGACAAGTTTATCACCAAATACGTGAACGAATATTAAACGGAGAGCTACAATCCGGTGAAAAACTACCAGCAACAAGGGAATTATCTTCTGAGTTAGGTGTGTCTAGGAATGTAATTTTAGAAGCTTATGATCAATTATTTTCCGAAGGCTTTTTGGTCACTCGGCAAGGAGCTGGGACATTCATTGCCGAAGGGACTTATTTAGAACAACGTAAAAAATCAACTCTAATTGATTCTTTATCTTGGTGCGAAGAAACAAACAAAGACAGTAATATCATTAATTTTCGTTCAGGAATACCAGCATTAGACTTATTTCCACGTAAAGGATGGGCAAAGTTGTCTCACACTATATGGAATGAAACACCTCCTTCTACGTTTGGATATGATATCCCCCAAGGTCGTCCCGAATTAAGAAAGGTTTTATCACGCTATTTACTAAAAACAAGAGGAGTTTTTTGTCATCCAGAACAATTGGTGGTTACTTCCGGTGCAACTCAAGCTTTAACACTTGTCTCTAAGTTACTTTTGTCATCAGGTGACGAAGTACTAATAGAAGATCCCATCACCAATGATATTCAAACAATTTTTAAAAATTCAGGAGCCTTTCTTTCCCCTATACCAGTTGATGATAATGGGATGAATACATCTTTGTTACCTGCAAATAAAAATCCAAAATTCATCTTCATTACTCCTTCTCATCAGTTCCCTTTAGGTGGAACGTTGCCAATTCAACGACGTGTTCAATTGGTTAACTACTCAAGAAAAACAAATTGTTACCTCATTGAAGATGATTATGATAGTGAGTTTCGATATGAAGGTTCACCTGTAAGTTCATTACAGGGATTGGATCCCGAACGTGTTATATACATAGGTTCATTTAGTAAAATTTTATCACCGGCCCTTAGGATGGGATACTTAGTTCTTCCCTCACACCTTATTGAAAAATGTCGCAGGGTAAAATGGTTTTCAGATTTACATACACCTTCTTTAAATCAGCTTATCCTTGCTAAATTTATTGCCGAAGGTTATTTGGAACGACATATTATGAAGATGAAAAAAATCTATAAAAATCGAAGAGACTTCCTTATCCAGCAATTAAAATCAGTATTCTCAAATACAATCAATATTTTCGGTTATTCTACAGGATTACATCTGATTGTTGAATTCAATCAAGTTCAATTCACAAAAGAATTACTTGAGAAAATCCAACAACTCGGAGTGAAAGTATATCCTGTGGAAGACCATGCCATTGAAAAAGGAAAACATCACAATCGAATTATTATAGGGTATGGCCATTTAACAACTGAAGAAATAAAAGAGGGTGTGAGCAGGCTCCAGAGGGCAATACTTCGTATATATTCTTGTTAACAAATAGACTTTAAAGCTCAGCCATATTTTTCTGAAGGTATGCTACTTAAATGTGAAATTCTAATAAAATAAAGTTGTTTCTTGCTAGATAAACGTACTCATAGAGCTTACATTAATTACAAGTTTATTTTATAAAACACAAAAAAGACGAGTCATTCTGACTCGTCTTAAAGTTGCTTGGCGACGTCCTACTCTCACAGGGACAAGGTCCCAACTACCATCGGCGCTAGAGAGCTTAACTTCCGTGTT
>NZ_JAKUDW010000188.1:0-3917 GCF_022662595.1 Bacillus cereus group sp. BfR-BA-01524
TGGTACAGGGTCTTCTATTATCCACTTTACTCTTACTTCTTTTATTTTTGATGGATCAATGTATTTTGTGGCCATGGAATTTCCAAATCTTTGTAATATTTCTTGTCCTCTTTTATCTATACTTTTTTCAATTTTTTTTATCATTTCATCATTTTTTGTGTTTTCTTTTTTATTAACATATTGAAGAAATGTTTCATCTTGTATATGCATTTGATCTTGTACTCCAGTAGGAATTCTAACTAATCTATTTATAGGAGATATTGGATTTTTTTTGTTTTCCACTACAAGTGGTGTGCTAGTATCTATCCAATCTGTTGTTAAAATTTCTTTAGAATTTTTGTCTTGTACTTTTGCTTGAATATAAACGGTATAGTTTTTTGTAATGGGATTAGGTGCAAATAAATGCCAATTTTGAGTGAACAATGGGTAAGTATAATTATCTATTATTTTTTTGTGCTTCGTGAAAATTGGATTTGGTGGGATTACGCTTAGCATAATGATAGAAAAATGCATTAATAGAATTGCAGATAGAAATATAACGATAATTTTTTGAATTTTGCTTATTTTTTCATTATTCATGAAATAACCTCCTTAGTCGATTAAATTTTAGCACAATTTACAAATAAATCAATATTTAGAAAATTTTAAATAAAATTATTGTATTAATTTTCAATAAATGATAATATTTACTAGAATTTAATATTTGATTAGGAGGAATTAATGATGAAATCTAAGGTTTTAGCTGCTGCGTTAGGTTTTGGACTTGTAACAACAGGTTTTGTTGCTACATCTGCTAACGCTTCTACAGAAAATGTTTCAGCAAAATACAATGTAAGTGAGGTTCAAGAGCAGGAATCAAATACTGGTGTTGAGCCTAGAGGAGGAAAACTTAAGGCAGCTGGTAAAGTTCTTGGTAAGGTTGCAGATGAAGTTAAGAGCTGGGCATTATATGATGCAGTTTTTGGTGATGCACCTGCTAATACAGATTTAGATAAAAAAGATGTTAATGTTATTTTTGATAAATAATAACAGATTTAAAGATACCCCTTATAAGGGGTATCTTTAAATTATAAAAGATTAATCTAATGTTTTTTTAACTTTATTAAATATATTATTGCTTTGAAAAAGTAGAAAAGCATTGCTGTAATTATTATTTTTTCGAAAACTTTTATAGTTATTTCTAAAAGTGCACTTTGTTTGAAAATCTTTTTTAAAATAAATTCGAATGAAATTCCAAAGATAAAAACTATAGCTAAAAATAATAGTAAGAATATGATTTTGCTAGAGTAAGTAGTAGCTTTGAAAATTAGGTATTCTGGAAAAATAAAAAAATCTATGATTGGACTTAGGGTATTGCATAATTGATTATTACATAGGTCTGTTATAGATGTTGAATCTATTATAGATTTAATTATTTTCTCTATAGTTTTCTTCATTTTTTCTCCTTTCTATGTTTTTATAGAATGCTTTGAATTCGACCCTTTAATGAAAATAATAACAAAAAAGTAATAAAAAAACATCTATATATACTTAGTTTCTTTTTTTGGAGGATAATTGGATGAAAAGAATTATAATATCTTTATTTTTTGCTTTTTCATTATTTATTTCCTTTGGCTTTAATGCTAATGATATTAATAATGTTAATAAGGTTAATGATATTAATGAAGAAAATCAGTATTATACGATTTTATTAGATGAAAACGAAGATATAGATAGCTTTATGCAACAAGTAAAGTCTATTAATGCTGAACTAGTTTATAAGATTGAAGAAATTGGGCTATTTCAACTAAAAGCTAAGTATTCAGAAATACAAAAACTTACTAAAAAAATTACAATTAGTACTTATAATCCTTCTATAAAATTATTCAAAACTAGTAATTTATTAGAAAGTTCAAGTGGTTTTATATCTAAGTCATCTTTATGGGATATTCAATGGGATATGCAAAAAGTTACAAATAGAGGTGAGAGTTATAAAATATTTTCAGGTACTAAAAATGTGACTGTAGGTATTATTGATTCTGGCTTGGATATAGATCATTCAGATTTAAAAAATAATGTTGTATCTAACTCTAAAAATTTAGTTCCACGAGGCGGTTTTCGTGGTCAAGAAAATTATGAGACAGGAGATATAAATCGATTAAATGATATTTTAGGACATGGTACAAATGTTGCTGGACAAATAGCTGCAAATGGTCTTATTAAAGGAGTAGCTCCTAATATAGGTATAAGTATATATCGTGTATTTGGTGGAAAGTCGGCTGAATCTAGTTGGGTTATAAAAGCAATTGTAGAAGCTGCAAAAGATGATGTTGATGTTATAAATTTAAGTTTAGGTGATTATTTAGTTGATGGGGATATTTTATTTGAAGATGAAAAAACTCATGGGAATATAGCAGAAATTAGAGCTTACAAAAGAGCAATAGAATATGCAAGATTTAAAGGAAGTGTTGTAGTTACTGCCCTTGGCAATGATTCTCTTAATCTTAATGAAAGTACTCAAATGACAGATTTTTTAAAGGAAAGACTTGAAAGAAATGATGCTGTATTTAAAGGAGATATTTTAGATGTTCCTGGAACTTTACCTGGAACTATTTCTGTTGCTTCTATTGGTCCTTCTGATGAACTTTCTACTTTTTCTAATTTTGGAGATGGAGTTATAGATATTGTTTCTCCAGGTGGAGATTTTAGAATTTTGCAAAATTACGGTTCGGAACGTTGGTTAAATGAAAAACTCTTTTTAAGAGAAATGATAGTAAGTACTCATCCGGGAGGAAAATATACGTTTACATCAGGTAATTCTTTAGCTGCACCTAAGGTTTCAGGGGCTTTAGCTTTGATTATTGATAAATATAATTTGAAAAATAAACCAAATGAATCTTCAGAATTCCTTTATAAATATGGTGTACGTTCAGATATATTTAATCCTAATATTTTTGGAAAAGGAATATTAGATGTCTATCGTATTGTTAATCAGTAATAAAAAAGTATTTTTATATCCTTATTTATCTTATTTTTGAATGTATACTTTGTTATATAAATTGAGAATATTAGGGGATTTTATGAGTGAGAAGTTAATATTTAAAAGGAAATGAATTTAATTCAAAAGTTTACTTTTTATAATACATAAAAAAGTCTTACGTACAGGACTCTTTTTTTATTAGTTATAACAAAAAAAGCCTATCATGATATAATTGAGTTGCGACGCTACAACTATACATAAGAGGCTTTTTTATTCTTATAAAATTCTAATTATATAATAGCATAAAAAAAGTCTCTGTACTAGTTGTTAAAGCTAGGAACGAGGAGAAAAGTTTATGACAAATACTATCAATTTAAAACAAGCTGAAAGAAATGCAAGATTGAGAGATATCGAGAATTCGAAGATATTGTCAGAAGAAGAGATGTACATAGCAAATGAACTTCAAGCAAAAGCTAATTTGCATGGAATGAAGTTAGTACCTGAACGGAAAATAAAAAATAAAGCTAAATTTGCTCAAATTATTCAAGAGAATTGGTTATATCTCATTCAAACTAATTATTTGAAAAACGAAGAAATTATGTTTTTAAATAAAATCATTGGATTTATAGGTTTTCGCTCGAATTGTATTGTTCATGATATTAATGCAAAAGAACAATTACCTATGACTCAAACTGAAATTGCAGACAAAATAGGATCTAGTAAAAATACAGTTAGTAGATTAGTAAAGCAATTAATTGAAAAAGGTTTAATTGGGCGTTTTGAATCCGGTAGAGACGGAATTAACGCTAGAATGTATGCATTGTACATAAATCCTAATGTAATTCTTTGTGGAGATCGTGACAATATTAATCAAACATTACAAACTATGTTTATAAGAAAGCCTAAAGAATTAAAAAATCTACCCATAAAATTAGTGTAACCTGTATAAATTTTATAC
>NZ_JAKUDW010000189.1:0-3826 GCF_022662595.1 Bacillus cereus group sp. BfR-BA-01524
TATTTCAGCTGCGATTGGCTATGCGGAGGCGACAGGTATTCCGTATGAGTTAGGATTAATTAAAAATCGTTACGTTGGACGTACGTTTATCCAACCTTCTCAAGAACTGCGCGAGCAAGGGGTAAAGATGAAGCTTTCCGCAGTAAGAGGTGTGGTTGAGGGGAAACGAGTTGTTATGATTGACGACTCTATCGTAAGAGGAACGACAAGTAAACGAATTGTTCGTATGCTTCGTGAAGCTGGAGCGACAGAAGTTCATGTAAGAATCGCTTCACCACCTCTGAAATATCCATGTTTCTATGGCATTGATATTCAAACGAGAAAAGAATTAATTGCAGCAAATAATACAGTAGAAGAAATCCGTGAAATGATCGGAGCAGATTCTTTAACATTTTTAAGCGAAGATGGATTAGTAGATGCAATTGGACGTCCATATGAAGGGAAATATGGCGGCTTATGTATGGCTTACTTTAATGGGGACTATCCAACAGCTCTTTATGATTATGAGCAAGAGCTTTTAGAAAGTATGAAATAAGAAAAGTGAAAAAAGCTTCTACTTCTTTTGATGTAGAAGCTAGCTTCTTTCTTAAAACGGCCCGCCCTGGATGGGGAGAAATTAAAAGACGAGGTGTAAATAACGATGGCGAATGCATATAAGCAAGCAGGAGTAGATATTGAAGCTGGATATGAAGCGGTATCTCGCATGAAAAAACACGTACAAACAACTATGAGAAAAGAAGTACTAGGCGGTTTAGGCGGTTTTGGAGGTATGTTTGATCTATCAAAATTTGCATTAGAAGAACCTGTATTAGTATCTGGAACAGATGGCGTGGGAACAAAATTGATGCTCGCTTTTATGGCAGATAAACATGACACAATTGGTATTGATGCAGTAGCAATGTGTGTAAATGATATTGTTGTCCAAGGAGCAGAGCCGCTTTTCTTCCTTGATTATATTGCTTGTGGTAAAGCTGAACCTAGTAAAATTGAAAACATCGTCAAAGGTATATCAGAGGGCTGTCGCCAAGCTGGTTGTGCATTAATCGGTGGAGAAACAGCTGAAATGCCAGGAATGTATTCTACGGAAGAATATGATTTAGCTGGTTTTACAGTTGGGATTGTTGATAAAAAGAAAATTGTAACAGGTGAAAAGATTGAAGCTGGTCACGTGTTAATTGGCTTAGCATCTAGCGGTATTCATAGCAATGGTTACTCTTTAGTACGAAAAGTGTTACTAGAAGATGGAGAACTATCTTTAGAGCGTATTTATGGACGCTTAGAACTACCTCTTGGTGAAGAACTATTAAAACCAACGAAAATTTATGTCAAACCTATTTTAGAACTATTGAAGAAGCATGAAGTATACGGTATGGCGCATATTACAGGGGGCGGATTTATTGAAAATATCCCACGTATGTTGCCAGAAGGAATTGGTGCTGAGATTGAACTAGGATCTTGGAAAATTCAGCCGATCTTCCATTTACTTCAAGAAGTTGGAAAGCTGGAAGAGAAAGAAATGTTCAATATTTTTAACATGGGTATTGGTATGGTAGTAGCAGTGAAGGAAGAAGATGCAAAAGATGTTGTTCGTCTTCTTGAAGAGCAAGGAGAAACGGCTCGTATTATTGGACGTACTGTACAAGGAGCTGGCGTTACTTTTAATGGGGGCACAGCACTATGAGTAGATTAGCAGTTTTTGCTTCTGGAAGTGGATCTAACTTTCAATCTCTCGTTAATGCGGTAGAAGAAAAAAGATTGGATGCAGAAATTAGTTTATTAGTATGTGATAAACCAGAAGCACGTGCTGTTGGGCGAGCGCATTATCATCATATTCCGTGTTTCGCTTTTTCAGCGAAAGCATATGAGTCAAAAGAAGCGTTTGAAAAAGAGATATTAAAGAAGCTAGAAGAATATGAAATTGATTATGTTATTTTAGCTGGATATATGCGTTTAATCGGGCCGACGTTACTAGAAACATACGGCGGAAAGATTATTAATATTCATCCATCATTACTACCGAGCTTTCCGGGTAAAGATGCTGTCGGTCAAGCGTTAGAAGCAGGTGTGAAAGTAACTGGAGTAACAATTCATTATGTAGATGCAGGTATGGATACAGGGCCAATTATTGCGCAAGAAGCAGTGGTTGTTTCTGAAGGGGATACGAGAGAAAGCTTACAAAAGAAAATTCAGCAAGTTGAACATAAATTATACGTAAATACAGTGAATCAAATTGTTCAGTCTGTGAAAGAAGCAACTGTTAACTAACATACAACCAGGGGTGAAGGATAAATGAAAAAGCGTGCATTAGTAAGTGTTTCAGATAAAACAGGAGTAGTAGAATTTGTTAAAGGGTTACTAGAGCAAGGGATTGAAGTTATTTCAACAGGTGGTACGAAAAAGTTACTAGAAGAAAACGGCTTACAAGTAATTGGTATTTCTGAAGTAACTGGTTTCCCTGAAATTATGGATGGTCGTGTGAAAACTTTACATCCAAATATTCATGGTGGTCTATTAGCAGTTCGTGATAATGAAACACATGTAGCGCAAATGAATGAACTAGGCATTCAAGCAATTGATTTTGTTGTTGTAAACCTATATCCATTTAAAGAAACAATCGCTAAGCCTGATGTAACATTTGCTGATGCAATTGAAAATATTGATATCGGTGGCCCAACAATGATTCGCTCTGCTGCGAAAAATCATAAATTCGTATCTGTAATTGTAGACCCAGTAGATTATGATATTGTGTTAGCAGAACTAAAAGAGAACGGTGAAGTGGCAGAGGAAACAAAACGTAAACTAGCAGCGAAAGTATTCCGTCATACAGCAGCGTATGATGCGTTAATTTCTAACTACTTAACAGAGCAAATGGGTGAAGAAAGTCCAGAAACATTAACTGTGACATTTGAGAAAAAGCAAGACTTACGTTATGGCGAGAACCCACATCAAAAAGCAACTTTCTATAAAGCGCCATTCGCAGCAACTTCTTCTGTTGCATACGCAGAACAATTACACGGTAAAGAATTATCGTATAACAATATTAATGATGCAGACGCAGCGCTTAGCATCGTAAAAGAATTTACAGAACCAGCAGTAGTAGCAGTAAAACATATGAATCCATGTGGTGTTGGAGTAGGAACTGATATTCACGAAGCATATACTCGTGCTTATGAAGCGGATCCAGTATCAATCTTCGGCGGTATTATTGCAGCAAATCGTGAAATTGATAAAGCTACAGCAGAAAAGTTACATGAAATTTTCTTAGAAATTGTTATCGCACCTTCGTTCTCGCAAGAAGCTTTAGAAGTGTTGCAAAGTAAGAAGAACTTACGCTTACTAACTGTAAATATTGAAAAAGCGACAAGTGCAAGTAAAAAACTAACTTCTGTACAAGGTGGACTTCTCGTTCAAGAGGAAGATACGTTATCATTAGATGAAAGTACAATTTCAATTCCAACGAAACGTGAACCTTCAGAGCAAGAATGGAAAGATTTAAAACTAGCTTGGAAAGTTGTAAAACATGTGAAATCAAACGCAATTGTTTTAGCGAAAGATGACATGACAATTGGTGTCGGTGCGGGACAGATGAACCGTGTAGGTTCTGCAAAAATCGCAATTACACAAGCTGGTGAAAAAGCACAAGGTAGCGCGCTTGCATCTGATGCTTTCTTCCCAATGCCAGATACATTAGAAGAAGCAGCAAAAGCAGGAATTACAGCAATCATTCAACCGGGCGGATCAATCCGTGATGAAGATTCTATTAAAGTGGCAGATACGTATGGGATTGCTATGGTGTTCACTGGCGTACGTCATTTCAAACACTAAT
>NZ_JAKUDW010000190.1:0-3795 GCF_022662595.1 Bacillus cereus group sp. BfR-BA-01524
CTACCGGTTCCACTGGACATACTGGCTCTACCGGTTCCACCGGACCTACTGGGGCGGCTAGTGTAGGGTTAACAAACTATCTATATGTTTTTGATACTACTAACCAATCAATCGCAGTGGGAAGTAGTGTTACTTTTAACACAAATGGACCTATAACAGGAACTGCCCTTAGTCACATCACAGGTACTGGAAATATTATAATTAATACACTAGGAACATATGTAGCAGAGTTTCAATTACAAGCTTCTCGCGAAAACCAATTCTCCCTCGAACTAAATGGTACACCAATTCCAGGTGGGCGTTTTGGTACGGGGTCACCACATACAATAAATCAAGGTACTGCTGCTTTTACCGTAACAGTTGTTCCTTCAACATTGACTTTAATAAATAACACCTCTTCAGCAAGTACTATCACTCTCTCAAATAGTGATGGCGGCTCTTTAACAAATGTCTCTGCAAGTATAAGTATTTTTCAGGTCGGATAATGAATTTGGTTTGAAAAGTGATTCATAAAATTTACGAATATAAAAAATGAGGCTTCTCTTTTCTAGAGAAACCTCATTTTTTATATTAAATTTTAAACTGACTCGTATACAGATCAAAATAAAACCCTCTATCTTCCATGAGAGACTCATGATTCCCTCTTTCTAAAATATTTCCATCTTTTATAACAAGAATTTGATCTGCTTTTTCAATTGTTTTAAGTCGATGAGCGATCACAAAACTTGTGCGACCTCTCATTAAATTATTTAGTCCTGCTTGTATTTGTAATTCTGTTCTTGTATCAATATTTGATGTCGCTTCATCGAGAATTAATATATCTGCATCTGCTAAAATTGCTCGTGCAATCGCAAGAAGTTGTTTTTGTCCTTGACTTAAATTCGATCCTTCTGAAGCAATTTCTGTTTCATATTGATTTGGTAAATGCTTAATAAAAGAATGTGCAGATGCTGCCTTAGCTGCAGTGATAACTTCTTCATCAGTAGCATCTAAGCGTCCATAACGGATATTATCCATAATCGAACCAGCAAATAAATACGTATCCTGTAAAACTACTCCTATTTTACTTCGTAAAGAATTAATATCATAATCTTTTATATCTTTTCCATCAATATGAATTTGTCCTTGCTGTATATCATAAAAGCGAGTTAACAAATTAATGATTGTTGTTTTCCCTGATCCAGTCGGACCAACTAAAGCAATTGTCTCTCCTGGCTGCGCTTTAAGACTCACTTCTTTTAAAATCGTTTTATTTTCTGCGTAGCCAAATGAAACATTCTCAAGTGCAACATGCCCTTGTAAATTTTGTACAACAAATGCGTCTTTTTTATTTTGAATTTCTGGTACCTCATCCATAATCTCAAAAACACGTTCTCCACCAGCAACCGCCGCTTGAATTGTATTCATTAAAGTCGCAAATTGACTTAGCGGTCTTGAGAATTGACGAGAATAATTAATAAAAGCCGCAATAACTCCTACTGTTGTCATTCCGTTTAAGACCATAACTGATCCAGTCCCAATGACAAGCCCCATACCTAAGTTATTAATAAAGTTCATACTTGGAAAAATAAAAGCTGAAAATGTATCAGCCTTCGTAGCTGAAACTCTTAGCTGTTCATTAATTTTATTGAAATTTTGTACAGTTTCTTTTTCTTTTCCGTACAACGTTGTAACATCCGCACCTGTAATTGCTTCCTCAATAAATCCATTTAATTCACCTAAATCTTTTTGACGCTTCGCAAAGTTTTTACCACTATATGCAACTAGTTTTTTTGTAACGTAAAACATAATAGGTACTGTAATTAAAGTTACAATTGCTAAAATCCAATTTAAGGCGAACATTGCAATCGTTACACCTATAAAAGTTAATGCTGATGAAATAATTTGTACAACGCTTTGTGTCAAAGCTTGATTCAAATTATCTATATCATTTGTCACACGGCTCATTAAATCACCTTGAGAACGCACGTCAAAGAACCGTAAAGAAAGCGTTTGGATTTTCTCAAAAATATCTTGTCGTATTTTTTGAATTGTTTTTAATGCAACGTTAATCATGACAAACGTTTGTAACCATGTTAAAAGTACAGTTACACCATAAATCGCGATAAGTAACATACACATTCTTGCTGTACCACTTAAATCTTTCGGTACAATATATTGATCTATAATGACTCCCATAAAATATGGACCTAATAATCCAAGTAATGTAGTAACAACGACTAGAAATATAACAAACATAAGAGCAGCTTTTTGATAGCCCATATAGTTCCATACCCGCATTACAGTTCCTTGAGCATTTTTAGCTTTTCCCATCTTTGGGGTGTTTCGTCCACCTTTATTAGCAAATTGCCCTTGAAAATTACGCATGTTCTTCCCCACCTTCTTTATCCAAATTACCACCTTGGGAAAGATAAATTTCCTGATAAACCTCACTTTTTTCTAACAATTGTTCATGTGTACCATTGCCAACTAATTCACCATTATCTAATACAAGTATTTTATCCGCATCCATTATGGAAGAAATTTTGGACGCAATTAATAAAGTCGTTGTGCCTTTATATTTTGTTTTTAAAGCTGTTTGAATGGTAGCCTCTGATTTTGCATCAACTGCTGATGTAGAATCATCTAATATGAGAATCGGTGGCTTTCTCACAAGTGCCCTTGCAATTGATACACGTTGTTTTTGTCCACCTGATAGATTTGTCGCGCCTTGTGTTAAATTATATTGATAAGATTCTTCCAGCTTATTGATAAACTCAGTCGCACAAGCTGATGCAGCTGCTACTTCCAGCTCGTCATGTGTTGCATCTTCTTTACCATAACGTAAATTTTCTTCTATACTGCCTGAGAACAACAACGCCTTCTGAGGTACAAACCCTATTGAAGCACGGAGTTTTTGCAAATCATATTTTTTAACATCTATTCCATCTATACATATTTCACCATGATCCACATCATATAGACGTGGTAACAGTTTCGCTAAGGTAGATTTACCACTTCCAGTTGATCCAATAATCCCTACTTTTTCACCTTTTTGTATGCTAAACGAAATATCTTTTAAAACGTATTCATTATTTTTCGTATAGCTATAACTAACATTTTTAAATTCGATATTTCCTTCAATTTTCTCAGGTTCGATCGCATACGCTTCGCTTATAATATCAACCTCGGTATTTAACACTTGCTGTACACGATCCGCAGATGGAAAAGCTCGCGCAATTTGAATAAATACCATGCTAATCGACATAAGTGACATTAAAATGATATTCAAGTAATTAATAAATGCCAAAATCGCTCCTACTTGAAGCGTTCCATCGAATACTTTTTCTCCACCAATCCATAATGTTGCGACAATCCCGCCACTTACAACTAGCATAATGATTGGCATCATTAAAGAAATAAGTTGCACAGCTCGAATATTTATCTTCGTTAAATTTGTATTTACATTTCCAAATTGAGCGATTTCGTATTTTTGTCTTACATACGCTTTTATAACACGCACACCAGATAAATTTTCTTGTAGCTTTGTATTCACTTTGTCTAATGCCTCTTGCACCTTTTTAAATGTACCACTTGCTTTACTTGCAATTAAAATAATCGCAAGTAATAAAATCGGAACAACTACAAGTAATATTGGAAATAACTCTCGCGCTGTTACAAAAACAATAATTATACTTCCGATAAATAACAGTGGACCACGAACGAGAACACGTAATGTCATCGTCATTGCCGATTGAATGGAAGTGACATCATTTGTCACGATCGTTAATAATTTACCTGTTCCAAATGAGTCCC
>NZ_JAKUDW010000191.1:0-3751 GCF_022662595.1 Bacillus cereus group sp. BfR-BA-01524
CAAACATGTCTTTACGCTTCTCTTTCTCCGGAAGCTTTACACCTATTTCCTCTAACTGTTTCTTTGTATCGTCCATAATTGTTTTTACTTTTTGTTTTGTAGCGTCATCTAAATCCTTTTTCGCCGTTTTTGCAGGCTGATCCACTGCTGGAGTATTCGTTGCCGCGAATGCCGGAATACCGACTCCTCCAATGATTCCGAATGATAAAGCACCTGCAATTGCTAAATACCCAACTGTTTTCTTCTTCATAGGAAATTTCCTCCTTCATATTTCTAAAGCATGTACACTTTCGTATACAATGCCAATAGTAATGTTGGTTTCTTAAAATTTCCTTAACGATGCAAATAAAAAACACCGCTCGTAATGAGCGGTGTTTCTCTATGCTTTTTGTAATTGTAACTCTTCACGTTCCATTATTTTTCTTAATACAATTGTTTGTGTCATTGTAAATAAGTTACCTGTTATCCAGTACAACACAAGTCCTGATGGCGCCGCAAACCCCATAAATAGAATCATTGCTGGCATCATAATTTGCTGCATCTTTAGCATCTGTACTTGTTCTCCAGGTGTAATATTCGATTGGAAAACTTTCATTTGAATAAATGTCGTTAACGCTGCAATAATCGGTAATATATGATATGGATCTGCATGTCCTAGGTTCACCCATAAAAACGAAGATGTGCGAATCTCTTCCGTTCTGCTAATCGCATAATACAAAGCAGAGAAAATCGGCATTTGTATAAAAATTGGCCAGCAACCAGCAAGTGGATTCCAACCGCCTGATTTCATTAGTTCTGACATTTCTTTTTGATACTGCTTTTGTTTTTCAAGGTCTTTGCTTACATCACCGTATTTTTTCTTTAGCTTCTGCAATTCAGGTTGCATTTTCTTCATTTTCGCTTGGCTGCGATATTGCGAAACAGCTAATGGAATCATTGCTGAACGAATAACGAGCGTCATAATAATGATAGCAATCCCAAAGCTAGCTCCAGGTATATGATGAGCGACAAATTGAATCATATACGAGATTGGATATACAAAATAATGATCCCAAATCCCAGTACTATGTGCATCAATTGGGGCTGCATTACTGCAACCAGATAAAACAAAAACAAGTAATAATGATAAACTAACGAGCACAGCTCGGTATGATTTTAACATGTTCATTCCTCCAATGTTTCGTAATTATTTAGCGAAACATTGGTGTATACGGACCGACCTCGTCATTCTCTTCACTTGATTCTTGTCTGCGTACAGAACGAATCATTCCATATTTATAAAAAATAGAAAATAGCGGTACATTTCCCGCACTATCTTCACATGTATCAACTAGCGCAAAAGCTCTTTGTCTACCGCTTGATGCTTGTTGACGCACAAAGCGAGAAACATTAGCAAGGAAGAAAACTTCTAATAAACAAAGTGCCGTCGTTACAAACGATATATATAGAATTGCATCCTGCAATAAAAATTCCATCGCTTCACATCCTTAATAAGGTCATTTTAGCACATTCAACAAACATTCTCTATTTCCTTTTATTTTCAAAAAAAGTATTTTGCATATTTTCTCAAGAAAACAATAATTAAGAAACGTTGTATTCGCTTTCTTTAGTATATTCACACACATCAATGAATAGGCTTGATTTATTAGAAATTTATAAAATTTTTGCATTATAATAAAACTATTGCCAGTTTTTGAAAAAACCTTTATTCTCTTCTTGTAATCAAAAATGAATATGGAGATGAAACATACTATGGGTCAACTAGGAGACGCCGATTACGTTCCCGACACCGCCTTTTTATCCTTCCCAGCAGCTAAAACATTTCACTTAGAATTTATGATACAGTTGGTTGTTATTTTTATAGCTTCTATTTTGTATGCAATTTCTATGAATATGTTTTTTATCCCGCATAACATGATTAGCGGTGGATTCGCTGGTGTAGGGATGATTATCGGTTATTTAATGCACTACAATATCGGTGCACTTATCTTTTTACTAAACATTCCTCTTCTTATTTTAAGTCACTTTTACTTAGGCAAGAAGACAACCTTTTTAACAGCTTACTTTGTAGCTGTATCATCGTTAGCGATGAACATTATCCCTGTACACCAGGTTTCAGACGATATTTTACTATCTTCTGTATTCGGTGGTGTAATCTGCGGAGCAGCTTCCGGAATCATATTCCGATTTGCTTCTTCAACAGGTGGCTTTGATGTTGTTGGATTGATTGTAGCGAAACATCGAGATATTTCAATTGGAGCAATCATCTTTGTATTCAACTTAATCTTACTTGTTGCAGCAGGTTTTATTTTCGGATGGGATATTACACTTTATACGTTAATTAGCCGGTTTGTAGTCAGCAAAGTTATCGATGCTGTGCACACGAAACATATTAAATTAACGATAATGACAGTTACAGAAAAAGGTGAGGAAATAAAAAGCGCACTACTACATCACGGCATACGCGGGGTGACAATGGTAGACGCTGTCGGCGGCTATACAAACCATAAGAAAAAAATGATTTACACTGTCGTGACTCGCTATGAGTTAGGCGAAATGAAACGTATTATCCGCCAAGTGGATAACAAAGCATTTATGAACATTACTGAAACAGTTGAAATTGTCGGCCGTTTCAAACGCATATAAAAAGGCGCAAGGAGCTAGTGTTCCTTGCGCTTTTTATTTTTTACACTTATTACAAAATCAGATAATTCTATTATTATGTCCCTAAATGTGTTATAATGAAAGCAGACTCACAAAAAAAGAGTATATAGACTTGGAAGTTTCTCTTATTTTACAAGCAAAAAGAAACGAGCAGTCGGGTATATTTCAGACACCATACACGTAACGGTTTAAACAACCGATCATCTTAGTTACTCTTCAATGATCTTTTTATAAAAAGATACGTACAATTAAAACTCACTTCAATATACTATACCTACCTTTTTGACTTCCAAATCATCTTATTACATAAGGAGATGAACATATGAATCAATATATACGATATACAATAGCTGTCCTGTTTGCTATTATCGGCGGAACAATCTGCTTCTGGACAAACACTCAGCTTGGAGAGAATATCATTTTTAATGGAATCGAAACGATTGTAAGCGCTTCAATTTTAGGTGGATACATTTACTTCCTCTTCAATCCAGAAGAAAATGCTCAAAAAACAATGTTATTAACAATGATCGGAATCGTTGGTGGATGTATTTCCTACTCAATGACAAACTATACATTATCACTTCAATTAAGCTCAGCTTTCTTCCACGGTCTATGGACTTGGTTCATTGCATTCTGCTTAGCAGACGTATTCAACCTATTACAAGACAATGAAGAGGATAGCGGTCGCCAAATTGAAAGTAACTCTTAAGCTGGAAGGTACTCTTCCAGCTTTTTTTGATTGGTTTGCATACCCCGGTTAGTATCTACCGTAATATATCAGCGATTTTTTCATTATATCGACGGTTCGACACAGGATATCGACTTACCGACAATTTTCGGCAACCTATTTATGCTCTATACCCTGGCACTACAATAAAAAGAAGCTACCCAACGGCAACTTCTTTTCCACATACCCCACTTCGTATTCACTAAAATATATCAACGATTTTTCAAATATATCGATCGTTTCTCCACTTATATCAACGATTTTTTCATTATATCGACGCTTCGACACAAGATATCGATTTACCGACATTCTTCGACACTCAAAACGCACAACATACCCTAGCCCCCAAGCAACTTACTG
>NZ_JAKUDW010000192.1:0-3688 GCF_022662595.1 Bacillus cereus group sp. BfR-BA-01524
AATTAAACAAAAATCTTGAAACTTTAACAAATCAAGAACTTGAAATTAATGGCGGAGGCTTCTGGGGTAAAATGGGAGAAATTGCCGGATGGGGTGGCGCATCAGGAAATGCTCAAAAACATGCATTTTGTGATAAATATTATGCTCCTAGAACTAATGCAAGAGCAAGCTGTTACATGATGTACGAAGAATAGAAAAAAATAGCTTTCAAAATTACCTCAAAATAATAATTATATTTTATATATAAAGATTATTTTATTAATATCACAACATGTTTATAGGAGGGATTTTCATGAATACTCAAAAATTAAAAGAGCTAGAAGAATTAACAAATGAGGAATTAGAAAAAATTAATGGTGGTTCACTAGTTAGAAAACTTGGAAGTTGGCTTGGACGAAAAACAGCGGAACTTTTAAAATAAGTTAAATTAGATTATATTTATATTTTAATTTAACGATTTTATAATAAAACCATAAAAAATAAAACTAACTATGCTATAAAAAATAGTTAGTTTTATTTTTTCTATTAAAGTTATAAATAATTATTCATATTTCCATCCATAATTTTTATTTATTAAAAAATTTATTTACCTTACAAAAATCTGATATTTTCAGTACTATCTCACTCAATATAAAAAACATAACAAATTAAATGTCAAAAAACATCAATAATCCTCTTTAGAAATTCTCAATAAAATCAAACTACAAATACTAATCACAATAAATCCAAATAAAGCTAAAAAAGGAATTGTAATAAAACCTAACCAATTTATATATTCACCAGTACACGGTACACGTCCACAAGAAACAGCTCTTTCTGAAAAGAAAACAATCTTTTGTATCAAATAATGATATAAAGAAAAACAAGAACCTATAATACCAAATATTAATGAATATCTTGAAATACTATAATCCTTTTTTATAACAGCAACACCTAATAATAAAACTAAAGGATACATAAAAATCCTCTGATACCAACATAACGTACAAGGAATAAACTTCATAATTTCAGAAAAATATAAGCTACCCGATGTAGCAATAAAAGAAACACACCATGCAAGGAATAATAAGTTTTCTTTTCTTTTTTGACTACTCATATTAAAAACCCCTTATAAAATTAAATATTAATAAAAAACAAAAGAAACTTAAATAATAAGTTTCTTTTAAGAAAATATCTAGATATAAAAGTAATAAAACAAATTTTCTAATCTCATAAAATCTATTTATTTATTCTTCCGAAACCAACTATCAAAATCATCTTCCGATTGTTCTCCTTCAATCCGATTTAATTCTTTTCCATCTTTATAATGAATAATTGTAGGAGTTCCTTTAATTTTAAATTGATCCCAAGCTGAATCGTATTCTTCTAAGTTCATAACCTGCATGTCAATTTTCATTTCTTGTGCCATAGGTATAACGATTGGTGAAACTTTAGCACAATGAGAACAGTGTGTCTGATAATAATAAATAATTTTCTCTTTTTTATCTAAAATATCTTGTTGTAACTGTTCTTGTGAAATTTTATTTTTATAATACTCTTTTACTGGAACTTCTTCTTTATTTTTATTCATAACTAAAAAAATAACACCAAATAACAAAATAACAAAAAGACTAAACGCTAATATTTTCTTCACACGTAATTCTCCTCACTAAAAACCTTAAATCTAGATATAATAATCCAATGATTAATATATCATAAAACAAACATTTTATATACAAAAAATGTAAAAAAATAAATAATTTCCAATAAAAACATACATAGAACAAGGGAATGCTTGTAAACTGATCTATACTGCATTCCCTTATTGTATGTATGCTATATTTCTATTCTTCTTTTTCCGACATTAGAACCCTACAAAAATATCAATCATACTTAATTTTTAAACAAACCGAAAAAACCTTTCCGTTTTTGTTTCTGATTTTGCTTTTGCATATCTCTAATATTTTCAAGCAATAACTGATCTCGCTTCTCTAACTTCTTCTCTATAAAAACTTCTAATTCACTGTTTTTACCTTCTACTTCAGTTAACTTTTTCTCCGTATTAGCTAAATGCTCTTTAGTTGTAACTAATTCATTCGTAATTTCCTGTAATTTTTGAACAAGCGCTTGATTAAATTGATTTTGTAATTGCTGATTTTCTAATACCTCATCCAATTTCTTTTCTAATTCCGATTTTTCTTCTTTTGAAACAAATGAATCAAGTTCTCCATTTCTCCATGCCCGAACCTGATCATAAGACCACTTTTGCAACTGTATTTTTTCTTTAATTGCTGTTAATTCTTCTATATTTTCCTTAGAATACCTACGATGCCCTCCTGGGCTTCGTTCCGTTTGTATGTTAAATTCATTTGACCATACTTTTAATAAATCCGGAGTCATCCCTAAACGATCCGCAACAATTTTCGGTGTATACATTTCCGATTTTAGTTCCAACTTTCATTCCTCCTTCAAAAACGGAATACATTTTTTACTCATAAAACATTACTAAATCAATATTTTAATCAAAATCGGAATTCACTCACAACTAATATCACAACCGATTTTAAAATCGAATTAATTTCGAAATACATTTCGATTTTAACACTAATACTCATTACTTCTCGATACCCACATCAAAATCTTTTTTATTTATACAAGATTTTATGCAAAAAAAGAATAATCAGGATCCCTGGAATCCCCATTCTATCAACGATGTATAAAATCTTGCATATCGATTTGACTAGAAAAGAAAAAAGAATCCCTATAAAAACAGGGATTCTATCAAAAAAGTTGCTACCGATAATAGGACGTTATGTTAACCCAACATGTATAGGATATACACTCATAAATCATAATAGATCATTCTTTCGAATGGTATAATTAGGAAAAGGGGGGATGTTATATGACAACAGCTTATGTAAATTGGGGAGAAGCAAAAATAAAATTAACCTGGAAACAGGATAATCAACTACCGCCACAAAACTTAATAACAAGTGTTCATGGACTTTGCTTTTATAATAGCAAGGTATTATTAGTTGATTTAAATCATAGAGGATGGGATCTTCCCGGTGGTCACATTGAATTAAATGAAACTCCTGAGGAGTGCTTTAAACGTGAAGCAATGGAAGAGGGCTATGTTGAAGGTAAATGTAATCTTCTTGGATACATAATAGTTGATCACAACGAGAATCCAAAATGGGATGAAAAAAGTAAATATCCTAAAGTTGGTTATCAAGTGTTCTACCGAATGGATATTAAAGAATTCCATAGTTTTGAAGGTAAGCATGAATCAGCCCATAGGAAATTAATTAATCCAAATGAAATTACAGTGCATCATCATGAATGGCATAGCGTATATCAATCTATTTTAGACTATGCTCTTTATACAGAATTCTAAATTGAAAAGTTATCTTGAACAAAAGAGTCAATACTTGAACAAAGATATTACATTAACTTCCGCTTTCGAATTTTATGTAAACACGAAAAGTCCTCCAGTTAAACAAACTAGAGGACTTTTTATTCATCACTAAAAACAAATATCTCTTTTTGTTAGATCCTCAATATAGATTTCTGATAAACCCTTTGGTTTTTGCCCTTTTCTGGGGTCCCGTCCTACACTTTTTATTCCACGGTTCACTTGACCACGAGCCTCTACACCCTCAAACTCCCAAAGATAACCCCAGCGGGCAAAAACCGCCCTTCTGGGGCC
>NZ_JAKUDW010000193.1:0-3569 GCF_022662595.1 Bacillus cereus group sp. BfR-BA-01524
TGTTGCTCCCGTTGCTCCTGTTGCTCCTGTTGTTCCTGTTGCTCCCGTTGCTCCTGTTGTTCCTGTTGTTCCTGTTGCTCCCGTTGCTCCTGTTGGAATATATATTGGCGGAAGAGCTGGAAATGTAGGCCCAATATTCTCAGGTGCTATCTTACCTTTATTTATTGATAATTTATCATTCCGCTTCAATTTAATTCCTCATTCCACATATTTTTAATTAACTTACATAAGTATGAGTCTATTATTAAGGAATACTTTCATAACTATTCTTTTTTCTTTCCAAATGATTCATACAGTTATTAAACATTTTACCGTTGCTTTAACTACTACTATTAATATAATAAAATGATAGTTCCATTCCAAGAACACGAAACTTATTGCATTCTAATTTAAAAATGAGGTGATTTAAATTCAAGATAAAAATGAAAAAAGAATAGAAGAACTAGTATCAATGGCTCTTGAAATTATTCTTCCATACAGACTTACAGGACCTACTGGAAGTACTGGACCTACCGGAAGTACTGGACCTACCGGAAGTACTGGACCTACTGGAAGTACTGGAAGTACTGGACCTACCGGAAGTACTGGACCTACCGGAAGTACTGGGCCTACCGGAAGTACTGGACCTACCGGAAGTACTGGGCCTACCGGAAGTACTGGACCTATCGGAAGTACTGGGCCTACCGGAAGTACTGGACCTACTGGAAGTACTGGGCCTACCGGAAGTACTGGATCTACCGGAAGTACTGGGTCAATAGTTACAACAAACTCTATGTTCGCTAATAATACATTAGGTGGTCCCATCTCTGTGATATTAGGTGGAACTAATATTCCTCTTTCTAATAATCAAAGCCTCGGTAATTTTACAGTTAACGCCTCAAACGATATATTTACAATTCCTGTAACCGGAAGATATCATTTAACCTATCAAGTTAATACGACAACTGCTCTACTCGCTGGAACAAGACTACTATTAAACACTTCTACTCCACTTCCTGGTTCTATTTTTTCTCCCGCTATATCAACTTCAAATTATAACAATAATTTAATTACTAATTTAATTGCCGGTAATACAATTTCACTTCAATTATTCGGCATATTATCCGTCGTTAATTTGGTTGGAGGTGGTTCAACGGGTGCCTCTCTAACAATTATACGAATCGATTAAAAAATGATTCATTCTTTTTCTAATAAACATTATTAAATACCAAGTCTGTCATAATAAGAACCTCCCAATTATTTCATAAAAGTGATGGCGTATTAAAGAGCAAATCGCACTATATCCATAGTGGAAACTATCTATACTAAATTTTCCGTATATATATTATCAATTTACACTGACTTCCACCGATGTTACATTAAATATGAAGACATTTTCTCTTTTACGAACCATCTCAATACGCATTTGAGAAATGTACTCCAATCCTATACGCGAGAGCAATACTATGTTGACACTCTGATGAGTGTCTTTTTTTGTGAGTGATAAAAAATAAAAACCATCTCTTATAGATGGTTTTATCTTTTGTTACTGTAAATGCACACTTATGCAGTTGGATAATAAATTGTCATGCTTAATCGAGTCAAAGATTTCCCTAAATTATAATAAGAGTGTGCTCTATCGGCCTTAAAACGAATTGAATCTCCACTATTTAATTTATATTGACTGTTATTCACTTTTAATGTCAATTCACCTTCAAATACCGTTATAAATTCTTCTGCGCCTTCTTTATGCCCTTCTGAACTTAATTTCCCTTCTGTTTCTATTTCCACTGTATACATTTCAAAATGTCTATCATCTTGAAAAGGAAAAGAAGGATACACATTATATTTTCCATTGTCTTCAGACAATACTTGAATATCTTTTCTTAAAATCACTTTCGTATCAGGCTGTGGATTGTTGATTAAAGAGGTAAAAGAAACTTTCAAGCCATTTGCAATTTTCCATATTGTTGTTAGTGTCGGGCTTGATTCTCCTCTTTCAATTTGTCCAATCATCGTTTTACTCACACCTGTCAATTGGGAAACTTTTTCCAAACTCAATTTTTCTTTTTCTCGTATAGTTTTTAAATTTTTCGCCAGTATAAGTTGAATTTCTTCCATAAAAAACACTCCCACACTATATACAATATAACGACCGGTATGTATAATAAAAAGCACACGTTATATTGTTCTTTTCGGTCATTATAACACACAAAAATAATTAGGGGGTCTTCAAATGCCTATATTTTCTTTTTTATTATTTGTTTTTATAAGTAGCTTCACACCCGGACCTAACAATTTTTTAGCGATGACATACGCAAATCAACACGGATTAAAAAGGAGCATGAAGTTTTGCTTTGGAGTATCTTTCGGTTTTTTTATCCTCACTTCCTTATGTAGTTTCTTTAATATTTTATTAATTAATATCCTCCCTATAATTGAAGCTCCTTTAAAAATTTTAGGTGTAGCGTATATACTATATTTAGCTTTTAAGATATTCACTAACAAAGGGGGTACAAATCTCGATGAAAAGAATAATAAAAATCTATTTACAGTAGGGGTTTTTCTTCAGTTTGTGAACCCTAAAGGGATCTTATTCGGACTGACTGTAGTATCAACTTTTATCCTTCCTTACTACAATTCATATTCAAGCTTTCTACTTTTTTCATTATTTCTTGGTATAGTCGGTTTAACAAGTACATTTAGTTGGAGCTTATTCGGTTCTATGTTTCAAAAACTTCTATTAAAACACAATCAATTATTTAACATCATTATGGCTGTATTATTAGTTTTTAGTGCTATTTCAATCGTTATACACTAATTCAATGCTCATTCTCGTTTTAGGTTTTTGTACTTTTTAATACCACTCTTCATCAATCAGACTACTTTATATACTAATTC
The DNA here is from genome assembly GCF_022662595.1 of Bacillus cereus group sp. BfR-BA-01524. Taxonomy (NCBI): domain Bacteria; kingdom Bacillati; phylum Bacillota; class Bacilli; order Caryophanales; family Bacillaceae; genus Bacillus; species Bacillus cereus group sp. BfR-BA-01524. The sequence continues at coordinate 2,881 of NZ_JAKUDW010000193.1, forward strand.
ATCCATATACCCTATTTGTTTAAAAGTTTTAAGAGGGAACCTTCTAACAATAAGGTTCCTTCCATATCATATTAAATAAGAGGCCGGTTAAATACGGAGGTGATTTTGATTAAGACTACTTTAATTTCTCATTTTTACAATGAAGAATATTTACTTCCATGGTGGTTAATGCACCATACAAAGCTTTTTGATCATGGTATTCTTATTAACCGTGGATCCACTGATCGTTCAGTTGAAATCTGTAAAACATTCGCTCCTAATTGGGAAATACGAAACTCAAAATCACTCGAATTTGATGCTTATTTAGTTGATCAAGAAGTTATGAAAATTGAAAGAGAAATTACAGGATGGAAAATGGTATTAAATACGACAGAATTCCTATGCTGTTACAATAAAGAAAAATTTTTCAAATCACTTAACACTTTGGGTGACAATATGTTTTCAATAAGAGTGATTATGATGATCGATGAACCGACTCATGGCTACACTAATCCAAGATATAGTTCTCCGCTTGTTAAACAACGTTATCACGGCATAATAATTCAACCTACTCCAAATCAACTTTATCTTAACGGTAGATTAATTCACAATAATTCGGATGGGAACTATAGAGTCGGGAGACATGGTTCACATTATCCTTATAGCATTTACATGGAACCTGCTTTTATTTTTAAATTTTTTTATAGTCC
>NZ_JAKUDW010000194.1:0-3510 GCF_022662595.1 Bacillus cereus group sp. BfR-BA-01524
ATCCTCTTGTTTAGCACTTTGTTGCTTATCCTGAGAGGAATCTTTTTGCTCGTTATTTTTACCCTTATTATGTTTCATACTTCTAGTCTGTTCTTCGTTATCACCCTCTTGATTGTTAGAATGCTGCTCCCAGTTATCTGTTTCGTTTGCTTCTGGTGTATTTGATTTTTTTTTCTTACGTAACCAATTCCAAATCATGTGTATGCCCTCTTTAATCTTGTAATATAGTGCTATTTTGTGGCTAATTTTGTATATTATTCATTTATTTGTGAAAAGAAGAAGGAGATTAGTTTGCACAGAAAAAAGTCTTTAGTAAGCAGTTCATACTATAACGGGGAGAGGGAGAGTCTGTGCAAATTGTAAAAAAAGAGAAATTTATTTTAAAAGAGTTTGCGTTTGAAAATGGCAGAGAAATTCCTGTTCAAATGGGATACGAGACATATGGTATGTTAAATAGAGAAAGGTCAAATATGATTTTGGTTTGTCATTATTTTAGTGCAACAAGTCATGCCGCAGGAAAATATACAGTGCATGATAAGGAGTCTGGTTGGTGGGATGGGCTCATCGGATCTGGAAAAGCAATTGATACAAATAAGTATTTTGTTATATGTACGGATAATCTTTGTAATGTGCAGGTGAGGAATCCATATGTAATTACAACAGGACCGAAATCAATTAACCCAGAAACTGGAGAAGAATATGCTATGGATTTTCCGGTTTTTACATTTCTTGATGTAGCTCGTATGCAATATGAGTTAATAAAAGGTATGGGAATTTCAAGGTTACACGCTGTAATCGGACCGTCGGCGGGGGGAATGATTGCACAACAATGGGCGGTTCACTATCCACATATGGTAGAGCGGATGATTGGCGTTATTACGAACCCACAAAATCCAATTATTACGTCAGTAAACGTAGCACAAAATGCGATTGAGGCAATTCAACTGGATTCAAGTTGGAAAGATGGAAAATACGGAGAAGAGCAGCCGATAAAGGGGCTTCATTTAGCGAATAGAATGATGTTTATGAATGCGTTTGATGAGCATTTTTATGAAATGGCATTTCCTCGTAATAGTATCGAGATAGAACCTTATGAAAAGTTTTCTACATTAACATCATTTGAAAAAGAGATAAATACAGCGACATATAGAAGTATAGAGTTAGTAGATGCAAATTCATGGATGTATACTGCGAAGGCAGTTTTATTGCATGATATTGCACATGGGTTTTCTTCACTAGAAGAATCTCTTTCTAACATAGAAGCGAATGTACTTATGATTCCATGTAAACAAGATTTGCTTCAGCCGTCTCGTTATAATTATAAAATGGTAGATATTTTGCAAAAACAAGGGAAGTATGCGGAAGTGTATGAGATAGAAAGTATAAATGGGCATATGGCGGGAGCATTTGATATTCATTTATTTGAAAAGAAAGTTTATGAATTTTTAAATCGGAAAGTATCTAGTTTTGTGTAGAAGACGAATGATGGGGAAAAGGTGCAATGTTTGTAGTAGGCACCTTTTTTTACATGATTTGTAGACGGAAAATATATGTAGCGATTGCTATACCGAAAAACGCTATGCTAAGCAATAGAAATAAGAATGACATTTCTTGTGGGGAGTTTATTTTTCTATTATTTTTCATACTAAGAGCAATAATTGCAGCGAGTAAGAACACAATGCCCATAATGAAAAGAAAAAGCGTCATTTTAATCGACTCCTTTCATAAAACAAGTATATTGAGGATACAATGTGCTAGTTATGTTTGTAAAGAATAAATTTTTAGAGAAAATTGAGAAATAGTTTTTCGATTCTTTGCGTTCTTTCTTTTGCGTGCTAAAATTGGTAGAGAATGTTTGTGAAAAAGAAACTAAAGGTTTTATTGTATATAAGGAGGAACTACATATGACAGAAGTTAATACAATTACTACAGAAGAGGTACAAGAGCGTTTAGAAAATGGAGAAACGTTATTTCTAGTAGACGTAAGAGAAGATGAAGAAGTAGCGGCAGGAAAGATTCCAGAAGCTGTACATATTAAAATGGGCGATATCCCACATAAAGTGGATTTCTTTAATAAAGAGAATGAATATATCTTTATTTGTCGTTCGGGAATGCGCAGTGAAAATGTATGTCATTATTTAAATGAGCAAGGGTTTAAAACAGTGAACATGGTTGGCGGTATGCTTCAATATGAAGGTGAAACGAAATAGTTAATAGTTAAAAACTTGAAACGAGTCTGTTTCAAGTTTTTTTCTTTTGCATACAGTATAAAAAAGGAGGAGGGGGAAATGGGAATTAATTTGCGTAAAGTGAAAATTATTAATAATACAGGCGCTGTTAATGTCGGTGACTGTTATGATATCTCGCCTTTAGCTGTGGCAAAAGTATATGCAGGTGCTGGAGGGTCGAGTGCGGCTATTTTTTTAAATGGAAAAAGGCAGCCAGAAGCGGTGATTAGAACATCGGTATTTCTTCCGCCTTTGGCAACAAGTACACGTACGTTAGGTTCATAAAGGAAAGGTAGAGTGTAATTATGCCTGCGCATATAAAAGAATTTGTTATTGTTAATAATACTGGAAATATATTTACCGGTGATAATTTGAGTGATACTTCATTTACTGCTTCGAAATCATATAGTGGTTCGATGGGATGCACTTGGATTGATGTTGTTACAGTAATAGGGACGGAGACAAAGCTTTGTTTACAACCAGGAGATTCTGTCACAACAACATATACGAGAGGTACTCCTGCTGGTACTGTAACAGGAGCAAATATGGGGCAAAGTGTAAATGCATCAGGTATAGCACAAGCTGTCCCTAATACAGATAATATGGATTCAATTGCAGGACTCCCTTAAGGAATTAAGGGAGTTTTTATTATTTAAAATAAAAATAGTCTTGGAAATTATTTTTGTAAATAGATTAAGAAGAGGTTTATTTATTATGAAAAAGACGGTTTGTAGGTGGTGAAAGTGTGAAGAATCGTGATAATAATGGGAAGCAAAATTCGTTAAGCTCTAATTTTAGAATTCCACCCGAACTTATTGGGCCTACTTTCCCTCCTGTTCCAACTGGATTTACAGGTATAGGGATTACTGGTCCAACCGGTCCACCGGGCCCAACTGGTCCTCAAGGACCGAGAGGGTTCCAAGGTCCGATGGGGGAGATGGGCCCAACAGGACCTCAAGGTGTGCAAGGGATACAAGGACCAGTTGGGCCAATAGGTGCAACTGGACCAGAAGGACAGCAGGGAGCACAAGGATTGAGAGGACCACAAGGAGAAACTGGAGCGACAGGACCTGAAGGACCTCAAGGAATTCAAGGCGTCCAAGGGTTACCGGGTGCAACTGGTCCACAAGGAATACAAGGAGCACAAGGGATACAAGGAACACAAGGACCGAGTGGGAATACAGGTGCAACCGGAGCAACGGGTCAGGGGCTAACAGGTCCGACTGGAATAACAGGCCCAACAGGGATAACTGGACCATCTGGAGGACCTCCTGGTCCAACG
>NZ_JAKUDW010000195.1:0-3368 GCF_022662595.1 Bacillus cereus group sp. BfR-BA-01524
AAAAATCGTTGATATAATTTCCTATACTATTAGCATTTTGGAGGAGCATCTTTTTATGTATTTTTAAACATTATAACGTTATATTTACTTTTCGTTTTTTTCATGTTACTCTAAATATGTGAAAGAGATATAAAATGAAACTTTAATGTAAGCGTATTCTTATGGCTTCTTATAGAAAAGGGTGGAAATACAATGACAGAACGATTCGTACTACGTAATGTGAAACGTGTGAACGGGGAAGAGATTGACATTGTAATTGAAAATAACAAAATCGCACAGGTGACGAAAGCTGGTGCTGGCGAAGGTGGAAAGGTTCTTGATTACTCTGGTACTTACGTATCGAGTGGTTGGATTGATTTGCACGTTCACGCTTTTCCAGAGTTTGATCCGTATGGCGATGAGGTGGATGAAATTGGCGTTAAGCAAGGGGTAACGACAATTGTTGATGCGGGTAGTTGCGGTGCTGATCGCATTGCAGATTTAGTACAAAGTAGAGAGCAGGCAAAGACAAATTTATTTGCCTTTTTAAATATTTCTCGCATCGGTTTGAAACGAATTGATGAATTATCCAATATGGAATGGATAGATAAAGAGAAAGCGATAGAAGCAGTAGAAAAGTATAAAGATGTAATCGTTGGGTTAAAGGCGAGAATGAGTAAAAGTGTCGTTTGTGATAGTGGAATTGAACCGCTTCATGTTGCCCGTTCTTTATCTCGTGAAACATCATTACCGATTATGGTACATATCGGTTCAGCGCCTCCTCGTATAGAGGAAGTTGTACCTCTTTTAGAAAAAGATGATGTCATTACACATTATTTAAACGGGAAAGAAAATAATTTATTTGATGAAGAAGGGAAACCGCTACCTGTGTTGTTAGATGCGGTGAATCGCGGCGTGCATTTAGATGTTGGTCACGGTAATGCTAGCTTTTCTTTTAAAGTAGCAGAAGCGGCGAAGCGTCACAATATTGCCTTTAATACAATTAGTACGGATATTTACCGGAAGAATCGTATATATGGTCCAGTGTATAGTATGGCTCACGTTCTTTCGAAATTCCTTTACTTAGGTTATCCGCTAGAAGAAGTGATTGATGCGGTTACGAAAAATGCGGCAGAGTGGCTTAAGAAACCAGAGCTTGGCCGTATTCAAGAAGGAGATATTGCAAACTTAACTTTATTTACGGTTAAAGATGAGAAGGTTACCTTAATTGATTCAGAAGGGGATCAGCGCATTGCTGAAAGAAGGATTGATACGAAAGGGGTTGTAATCAATGGGTCATTCATTGAATGCTAAGTACGGATTAAAAAGAGTAATTAATGCGAGCGGTAGAATGAGTATTTTAGGTGTATCTGCTCCTACAGATACGGTAATGGATGCGATGAAACATGGGGGACAAAATTATGTGGAAATTGCTGATTTAGTAGATAAAGCAGGAGATCATATTGCGAGAATTCTAGATTCAGAGGCAGCGGTCGTTGTGAATTCAGCATCGAGCGGAATTGCGCTTTCTATCGCTGGTATCGTTACAGAAGGAAATCGCCGTAAAAGTGAAAGACTTCATCAAGAGGTCATCGCGAAAAACGAAGTGATTATGTTAAAAGGTCATAACGTTCAATACGGTGCTCCTGTTGAAACGATGATTTACTTAGGTGGAGGAAAACTCGTTGAAGTTGGCTACGCAAATGAAGGGAAAGCAGAACATATTGAAGATGCGATTGGCGAAAATACAGCAGCAATTCTTTATGTGAAATCACATCATGCAGTGCAAAAAAATATGATTTCTGTTGAAGAAGCATGGGAAGTAGCGCAGCGAAATAATATCCCGCTTATCGTCGATGCGGCGGCTGAAGAGGATATTCAAAAATACGTGAAGTATGCAGACCTTGCCATTTATAGCGGTTCAAAGGCGATTGAAGGGCCGACTTCTGGTATTGTCGGCGGGAAACGAAAATATATTGAATGGCTGAAAGTGCAATTACATTGTATCGGAAGAAGTATGAAAGTTGGGAAAGAAACAACTTTCGGTTTACTTCAAGCGCTTGATGAGTACGGAGTAAAAGAAGATAAAAGTGAGCAAGAAAAAGAGTTATTACAAGTACTTATGCCGCTGAAAGAATTAAACGGTATAAATGTAACGATCGTTCAAGATGAAGCAGGAAGAGCAATCTTTAGAGCACGTATTCATATTAACGAGAAAGAGTTAAATAAATCGGCAAAAGACGTTGTGACTGAATTACGCGACGGGGAAATCGCAATTTACACACGTGATTACGGAGTAAGACAAGGATTCTTTGATATCGATCCACGTCCACTTCAAGGTGATGACATACATGTAATTGAAGAAAAATTGAGAGAAATTGTAGGGGGAAACTAAAATGACAAATATTCAAAAACGTTTTTATAAAGGCCGCGTAGCATTAAATGTATTAGCGAACAATATCCAAAATGCGAAAGATATTTTTGAAGCAGCAGAAGGTTATGTAGTAGTAGGAGTGTTATCAAAAGACTACCCAACAGTAGAAGAAGCAGTTACAGCGATGAAAGCATACGGAAAAGAAATTGATGACGCTGTATCAATCGGACTAGGCGCAGGAGATAATCGCCAAGCAGCAGTTGTAGCTGAAATTGCGAAGCATTATCCTGGTAGCCATATTAACCAAGTGTTTCCTTCGGTTGGAGCGACACGTGCAAATCTTGGCGAAAAAGATAGCTGGATTAATAGTTTAGTATCGCCAACAGGAAAAGTAGGTTACGTAAATATTTCTACTGGCCCAATTAGTGCGGCTGGAGAAGAAAAAGCAATCGTTCCAATTAAAACAGCGATCGCACTTGTACGTGATATGGGCGGAAATTCATTGAAATACTTCCCGATGAAAGGGCTAGCTCACGAAGAAGAATATCGCGCAGTTGCGAAAGCTTGTGCAGAAGAAGGATTCGCATTAGAGCCAACAGGTGGAATTGATAAAGAAAACTTTGAAACAATTGTACGTATTGCGCTTGAGGCAAATGTAGAGCAAGTTATCCCGCACGTATACTCTTCTATTATTGATAAAGAAACTGGTAATACGAAAGTAGAAGATGTTCGTGAATTATTAGCAGTCGTGAAAAAGCTAGTTGATCAATATGCGTAAGAAAATTGCAGCGTTCGGCGAAGTAATGATGCGCCTGCAAGTACCTGGATATGAATTGTTGTCGCAAGCTAACACGTTAAATTACTCATTTTCAGGTACAGGTGTGAACGTTGTAGCGGCACTTTCTCACTTAGGGCATGAAGGGCTTCTTATTTCAACTTTACCGGAAAATTCGGTTGGAGATGCAGCTGTATCTTACATTCAAAAGTTAGGGATTCAAACTTCTCTTGTTTCAAG
>NZ_JAKUDW010000196.1:0-3289 GCF_022662595.1 Bacillus cereus group sp. BfR-BA-01524
TCCTCTGGTTTCACTTCTGGTTCCTTCGGGTCTTTCGGATCTTCCGGTTTCACTTCTGGTTCCTTCGGGTCTTTCAGATCCTCTGGTTTCACTTCTGGCTCCTTCGGGTCTTTCGGATCCTCCGGTTTCACTTCTGGGTCCTTCGGGTCTTTCGGATCCTCTGGTTTCACTTCTGGTTCCTTCGGGTCTTTCGGATCCTCCGGTTTCACTTCTGGTTCCTTCGGGTCTTTCGGTATCTTAAAATCTTCTTTTGTTTTCGGTAAAATTGTAACTGTAGGCTCAAGTGGTGGATTTATTCTATCGTCCACTACTGCTTTATTTGTTATCCCTTTACTTGGTGCTGCTTTTACCTTCGCTTTAAAAATAATACTACGTTCTTTCGTATCTGTAATTTCTAGATACTTCGCTATTACTTTTCCAAACTCCATTTTTAACTCTACTGGATTTGGCTCAGCCCCTTCAAATCTAATGCTATCTTGCACGTACTCTAAACCGGCTGGAATTTCATCTTCTACCTTTACCTCAGCTAATTTTCCGTTTTCTACCGTATTTTCAAAGCTAATTCGGTATTCGATTTCTTCTCCTAGCTTCGGTTCTTTATTACTTACTGTCTTCGTTGCTTTTAACTTACCAGCTTTATATTCTGGCTTTATTGTCGCTGTCGGTTCCATAACTGGATGATTTGGGTCATCTACGTGAATAATCGCTTTATTTGTTATTTCCTCTCCAACTTTTACTGATTCTTTTACCCTTACTTTAAAGATGATACTTCTTTCTTTCGTATCCGTAATTTCTGGATACTTCACTGTTACTGTTACTTTTCCATTCTCAACTTTAAGTTCTGTTGGTACAGGCTTATCACCTACGGCCTTCAGACTATCTTTCACATACTCTAAACCAGACGGAATTTCATCTTCAATCTTTACATCAACTAACTTTCCGCCATCTACTGTGCCGTTAAAAGTAATTCGATATTCGATTTCTTCCCCTAGCTTTGGTTCATGATTACTTACTTCTTTCCTTGCCTCTAGTTTCCCATCTTTATATTGCGGTGTAATTGGTATAAGTGACTCAACTGGTGGATTTGTCGGATTATTATCATCCACAACCGCCTTGTTTATAATTTCTTTTCCCACTTGTACCGTTTCTTGTACTTTCACTTTAAAGATGATACTTCTTTTTTTCGTATCCGTAATTTCTGGATACTTTGCTGTTACTTTTCCATTCTCAACTTTAAGTTCTACTGGATTTGGTTCCGGCCCATCAGACTTTATACTATCCTGTACGTATTCTAAACCGGCTGGAATTTTATCTTCTACTTTTACCTCAGTTAGTTTTCCGTTTTCTACCGTATTTTCAAAACTAATTCGATATTCTACTTCTTCTCCTAACTTCGGTTCATGGTTGCTTACTGTTTTTTCTGCTTGTAATGCACCAGCTTTATATTGAGGCTGTATAGCGACATTCGGTTTCTCTGGTGGATTTATAGTATCTTCCACAACCGCCGTATTCACAATCGCTTCGCCAATTTTAGCTTTTTCTTTCACTTTTACTTTAAAGACGATGCTTCTTTCTTTCATATCCGTAATTTCTGGATATTCTGCGAGTACTGTGCCGTTTTTCAATTTTACATGCAACGGTTTTGGATTATCCCCCTCAGCTCTTTCGCTACCTTCTACAAACTCTAAACTGTTTGGTAATTCATCCTTAATTTTCACCTTCGCTAATTTTCCGTGCTCAACTACGTTACGGAACGTAATTCGATACTCTACTTCTTCTCCTAATTTTTGAGCTGGGTTATTTACTGTTTTCTCCGCTTTTATTTTTCCATTCTTATACTCTGGTGTAATAATCGCTTCTGGTTTTTGCGGAGGATTCTTTGGATTATCATCATCCACAATTGCCGTATTCACGATTTTCTTACCGACTTTTACTGCTTCCGTTACTTTTACCTTAAAGCTAATACCCCGCTCAGCTGTATCAGTAATATTTTCATACTTCGCTGTAATTTTTCCAGCTTCTTCTTTTAGCTCTACTGGATTCGGTTCATTACCTTCTGCTTTTAAACTGTCCTTTACATACTCTAATCCATTTGGTAGTTGATCCTCGATTTTCATCTCGGCTAACTTTCCGTTTTCTACCGTATTTTTAAAACTAATTCGGTACTCTACTTCTTCTCCTAGCTTTGGATCTTTTTTGCTTACCTTTTTATCAGCTTTAAATTTACCAGCTTTATGCTGCGGTGTAATATCTACTTCCGGTCGCTCTGGTGGATTTTTTGTATCATCAACAATTGCTTTATTTACAATTGCTTTGTCCACTTCAACAGAATCTTTCACCTTCACTTTAAAGATAATACTTCTTTCTTTCATGTCAGTGATATTTTCATACTTCGCACTAACCTTACCAGCTTCTTCTTTCAACTCTACTGGGGCTGGCTTATCACCTTCTGCTTTTAGACTATTTTTCACATACTCTAAACCAGACGGAATTTCATCCTCAATTTTCAACTCTGCCAGTTGTCCATCTTTCACCGTATTATTAAATGAAATTCGGTATTCGATTTCTTCCCCTAGCTTCGGTTTATGATTATTCACCTTTTTATGAGCAGCAATTTTACCGTCTTTATATTGCGGTGTAATTTTCGCTGTCGGTTCAGTTATAGGGTGGTTCGGATCATCAACATGGATAATTGCCTTATTTGTAATGTCCTTCCCTATTGCAACTGAATCTTTCACCTTCACTTTAAAGACGATACTTCTTTCTTTCGTATCCATAATCTCTGAATACTTTGCCATTACCTTACCATTTTCTACTTTCAACTCCACCGGTTTTGGCTCTTCACCTTCAGCCTTTTCGCTTCCTTCTACAAACTCTAATCCAGCTGGAATTTCATCTTCTATTTTTACCTCTGCTAGTTTTCCATCTTTCACCGTATTATTAAAAATAATTCGATATTCGATTTCCTCACCTAACTTCGGTTCATGATTACTTACTTCTTTTCTCGCCTCAATTTTTCCATCTTTATATTGTGGTGTAATCGGTACATAAGGCTCTTCTGGCAAATTCTTTGTATCATCTACAATTGCCTTATTTACGATTTCTTCGCCCACTTTTACGCTTTCTTTTACCTTCGCTTTAAAGACAATGCTTCTTTCCTCTGTATCTGTAATTTCTAGATACTTTGCCATTACCTTATTATTTTTCACCTGTAGCTCTACTGGTTTCGGTTTAGAACCTTCTGCTGTGATGCTGCCTTCTACATACTCTAAACCATTTGGTAATGCAT
>NZ_JAKUDW010000197.1:0-3163 GCF_022662595.1 Bacillus cereus group sp. BfR-BA-01524
AAATGGTTTTGTTATAGCTAAAAGGTAACAATGCTTGTTACCTTTTAAACAAATTGTTAATTCGCTAAAGTAATTTTATAAAAAGTGTTATAGTTTATTTAAAATTCTAGAAAGGTTGTATACAGAATTGTGCATTGACCAACATCTTCAAATCCTTCAAATTAAAGAAAATAATATTGTATCTAAATCTAATACATTAATTGAGGCTAATTCGCGCTTGAATTTGGTCGAACAGAAAATCATTTTATGTCTAGCTAGTAATATAGAACCTAATGATAAAGATTTTAAAACATACCGATTTCCCATAAGAAAGTTTCATCACTTACTTGGATTAAAAGGTTCTACCAAATACACAGAGTTAAGTAAAATAACCAAGGAATTATTATCAAAAGTAATTGAAATACGTGTTGGAGAAGAAGTTATACAAGTCTCTTGGCTATCTTCTGCAATTTATAATAAGAATAAAGGTATTATTGATATGCGTTTTGATCCATTGTTAAAACCATTTTTATTAGAACTAAGTAGTAAATTTACGAGCTATAAGTTAACCAATATTGTTAAATTGAAAAGCACATATGCTATAAGACTTTATGAATTACTTAAGCAATATGAGGATATAAAAGAACGTACAATTAGCCTTGAAAATTTGAGATATTATTTAGACGCGATAGATTTATATACTAAATATGGGAACTTTAAACAAAGAGTTTTAATTCCATCTCAAGTTGAATTAATGAAAAAAACGGATATTTCATTTGAATTTGAGGAAATAAAATTCGGAAGAAAAGTACAAAAAATAAAATTTATTATTCGGAGTAGAAAAGAGAAAAAGCAAACCATTATAAATGTTTCCCGAAGTTCAGATGAAGTTAAATCGCCAAATCTATTTGAAGAAAGGATAAAATTGTTTGAAGAGAAATGTAAAGAAAGCGTGTTACCTCATGTATTAAGAAAATGGAGTGAGCATAAAGAACTAGTGCTAGAAATAATTGAAGAAATACAATTTCGTTCAGATATTATTTCTCCAATAGGCTACGTAGAGTATATGCTTAATTCAAGAATAAATAAATTATTACATAAAAATTCTAAAAGTCAAAAGAGAGAAGAGACTGCAGGACTTAGTGAAATCGAAAAAATTTTGGGTTCAGTAGTTAAGAAATATTCACTATCAACAGGGGCTATAGCTACATTTTTGGTTGAAGAGAATGCTATTAAAGAATTATCTAGGTTGTGTACTGTTGAAGAAGCTAGAGAGATATGGAAGGTGCACGAAAAAAATATTATGGAGAGAATATATAAATGTTTAAAGCAGAATAGACGGAAAAAATATTAATTGAACGAGTTAAGCTTTAATATTTATAAGATAGAATCAAGTATCTCATTATTTAAAAGGTATTTTTGAGAGTGATTTTTAGTGTGGAAAATTTGAACTTCCGAAATTTGTAAACCATATTTAATTAATAAAGTGGGATGATAAATATGAAAAAGCTTATGTTACCAGGGGTTTTAGGGTTTTTGATTTCTGTAGGGATAATTTCGTATTACGTTGTTACGGAAAATAAAGAAATTAATCTAGGTATTTCGAATTCTGGGAATTCTATTAAAAATGAAAAAGATCAAGACTATATAATAGGCTATGTTAAAGAGCTTCTTAGAGAAGAAGAATTTGAAATTGCAAAATCTGAACCTAAAAGATCTGACTTTGTAAGAGTGGAATATATTAAGGAAAATGGAATTAAAAAAGATGTTAAAGTCGAGTTAACAAAGGGGCAAAGATTTAATTTAGGTGAAAGGGTTAAGGTGGAGAATAAGAATAAATGGGAAGCAGATGGAAAGGCTATTGATAATATTGAAATATACTAATAAAAATACTGAAATTCTTGTGTCGTATAACGAACAACGTCGGTAATGAATAAGATTTTCTATAGTTAATGGAATTAGAGAAAGCGATGTTCTTTCCTTAGTTTGACTGTCCATATAATTGTAGAGCATTAAATCTAAAAGATATATGAAAATTGGTATGAATTTATACCAATTTTCATTAATACAAGCATAGATGATGAGGATAAAGTGGTAATGCTATGAGAATTACAAATACCTCTTGCTATATGAGTTATTTATTCAAACCGCAATAATCCATATTTATAAGCTGGATTAGGGGGAATAAGAATTGAAAAACAATCAATTCAAAATAATTGAGGCCGCAAAAGAAGGAAGAAGAAAAGTGCATCCTATATTAGCTGTAATAATAGCTATTCTATTTTTAACTATTGGTCAACTTTTTACACTATTTTTCCCGTTCCTACCGATAGTAGAAACATCATTTATGAGTCCTATTTATAATAACGTTAAGTTGATATTAACATTTGGTGGGGCTATATTTTTTGTTTTTCTATGGGTTAGATTTATAGAAAAGAGGCCATTCGAATCAATCGGTTTTTGGAAAGAAAACTCCACGATAAAGTATTTTAAAGGTGCATTCACAGGGTTTATATTTATCTCAATACCAGTGGTTTTACTTGTATTAATGGGGAATGTACATTTACAAATGCAACAAATTACATTAGCAGGTATACTTGTGATTATGGGGTCATTAGTTACTTTTTTAATACAAGGTGCAGCTGAGGAAGTTGTTATACGAGGTTGGTTATTGCCAATTCTCTCAATCAGAAGTCGTTTATGGATTGGAGTTTTAGTTACTTCCTTTCTATTTGGTTTTATACATTTGTTAAATCCTAATATCACCATTTTATCTATATTGAATATAGTGATAGTTGGTGTGTTTGCTGCTTTTTATGTTTTAAAGAATAATAATCTTTGGGGAATATGTGCATGGCATTCTATTTGGAATTGGGCACAGTATAATATCTACGGTTTTACGGTTAGTGGTATGCCAATTTACTCCACACCTATTTTTAAACCTGTAACAAATGGATCAGAAGTACTTCACGGAGGTCCATTTGGAATCGAAGGTAGTATTGTTACAACAATGATGTTCTTAATTGTTTCTTTAGTTCTTTGGAAACAGCTGTGGATAAAGAAAAATATTAGCTAATGATAGAGAGTAAGGGCCGTAAAGTATTTTTATACTCTAGTTCCTACAATTACTGCTTGAATTAATTGAGGGAACTAGAGATATAAGAATTTCATTGAAATTTGTTAC
>NZ_JAKUDW010000198.1:0-3145 GCF_022662595.1 Bacillus cereus group sp. BfR-BA-01524
ATCATAAACTAGTAGCTGAATGGATAAACCAAAGGCACATCCCTTAATGGGATGTGCCTTTTTTTCATAGAAAGGGGAAATTAGAGTGGATAAAAAGAAAAAACAACGTGTAAGACGTGTGATTATTATGGGGGTTGTCGCAATGATTGTATCGCTATACATTGGAAGCGAATTTCAGGATCGGAATGGGAAGAGTTATGCTCCAGCAAAGTATTTTGAAACAGGAACGAAATTGATTTCGTATTAAAAGTACTTTGTTTTATTTCACTAACTATAGTGGATGGATATACATGACATGTACTATAGTTGTTGTTATAATATGTGTAGAAGTATTACAAAGATAGTTTTTGCATAAACTAATAAAGACGAAGTGCTGGTAACACTTCGTCTTATGTAACTGCTACCGCAAGGTGGATGGTTGCTAAAAAAGAGTTTATTTTTTCTTAGAATCACCCTTCAAACGCTTGCCGGCATTGTGGGTGGTTCTTTTCGTTTTTCGTCGCTTTTTTGTATTTGCTTCCAAGACGTTGATAGGTATTTACCTACTCGTTTTGCAAAAAATACAGCGACTTCTCTAGCAATTACTTTCAGAATTTCAATTGCTATCGTGAAAAGTATATCCATTCGATCACCTCCTTTCTCTATAAAATGAAAGAGAAAGGATAGCAACCGACCACCTAGGAATATTCGGTTGCGTTAGATTAATTACAACATGTTTTTGGTATGCTTAATAGGTTATAAACCTTGTTGTAACAGAGTTTTTGGAGGGTTTTTAATTTATGATTACGTGTTTTTAAATAGAAAAAACAGATATTTTTTAGAAATGATTGACATGAAACTATATATATCATAATATTAAGATTGTAATATTAAAGAAAATAAATCCAACATTTTCATATAGACTTTAGATTAGCTAAAAGGACACACCTAAGGCGCATTATGCCATAGGTGTGTCCTTTTTTTGCGTTTAAAGGCTACATAAGGAGGAATACAAACATTGAAGCCATCTAAGTTTCAAAAGAAGCAGATTGCTGCGGTAGGTTTAGCTGCTGCAACAGTAGCGGGTATCTATGGGTACAATCATTTCGCAGTCGAAAATGCAGTAAAACCAACAAAGATTGTTGTAGCCGCAAAGGATATACCTGCGCATACAGAGATTAAAGAAGACATGCTAGTGGAACGAACATTACCTGGTGATGGGATTCCTCCAAATGCATTACGTGTAAGTAAAAAAGAGGTTATAGGTAAGTGGACAAATGATGGGCAGCCCATCACCGAAAATAGCTATCTTTTTAAAAATAAAGTAGTAAAGAAAGATGAGTTACCTGACTCTGCAATTTTAAATTTGAAAGATGGAGAAGTTGCATTCCCGTTACTCGTTGATTTGGAAACAAGTTCAGGTAATAGTATCATTCCTAACACGTATGTGGACTTATATTTTAAGCAGATTGTGAAGGACGGGGACAATGAGAAGGTAGTATTCGGTGGTCTTTTCCAACGTGTACGTGTTACGGCTGCAAAGGATAGCAATACAGAAGATGCATTTGTACTAGAAAAGAAAGAATCAAAAGAAGAACAAGAAGGAAAACAAAAGCCAAAGGTAACGCGATTATATACATTGGCTGTTTCATCAGAACAACTTCAATATCTAAATCGTGCGAAAACACTTGGAGATGTAATTCCTGTTGCAGTTGGACAAAAGGTAGAACAAACAGGTAAAAAATTAGAACCAGCAGAAGGATTCTCGCAAATATCTGACCAGAAAAATATTTTAGACTATGTAGAGAAGCATTCAACCAATCCCATATCTAAAAGTGTAAAAGAATATGTTGCACAGTATCTGAACGAATCCAAATAAGGAAGGGGCTTTTAAGATGGACCGGCAAGTAAGAATGGTTTCCTTTTATGCGACAAACGAAAACGTAGGAAAAAGTACGTTAAGTATTGCGATGGCAAATGAGTTAGCTCATTTAGGGAAAAAGGTGCTTTATGTAGAAGCGGACCAAGTAAGACCAAACTTCGCGGTTGGAACAGGTCTTAGCCATGAGAGTAAAAACATGCTAGGGCTTGTAAGAAAAAAAAATGAATACAAGGCTGACGCAAAAATTACACGATAAGATGGATTTTCTGGTGTTTCCATCAGGTTATAGCTTAACTCAATTCCCAGAGATTCAAAACAAAGAATTGTTTGTAACGACATTTATCGAATCACTTGTAGATACAGAATATGACTACATCATTCTATCGGTACCAACTGAATTATCCGAGGTGCTTAGTTACCCAATCCTATACCAATCAGACCTTGTTGTTCATGTGCTAAATGGCAACCCTCGTGGTGCGTTAGCAATTAAAAGAGAATTACAACTAATAGAAGAAGCAAAGCTAACATTGCCTCGTATGATTCATGTTTTGAATATGGGAGACGAGGACTATGTAGAAGATATTGAAAAGCTTTCTTCCCAAAAAATTGAGGTGACAATTCCGTATGACAGAGATCGTACGAGTTATGAATGGGGGATGCAATTTGGTTCCCCGCAAATTAATGCAAAGGTCCATCATATTATGGAAGCAGCTGGTCTTGATATTCCATCCCAGCACTTCTCTATGAAAAAGGGTCTCTTTGGTTTACGAAATTAAAAAGGTGGCAAGTAGTATGTGGGGCTATTTACAGGAAAAACAAGTATCCTTAAAGCGAAATCGAGTGGATTTATATCACTTTGGTTATAGGATTCGTTCTAAATCGGTTCGAAAGTTAGGAACAACTACAGCTCAACAAATTAAAGATATAACAGATGAAATTCGTGCATTTTTAGTAAAAGACCATCGTGATATCTTAAGCGAATCCTTTATGAATAAAGAGAAGAGAACAGCTGTAGAACAAATCATTAAAAGCTTTTTATTGAGTAATCAGGTTGTCATTTCAGAAGTACCTTCTGAACAATTACTAAATATGGTGTGTGACGAAATTGTGGGGTTTGGGATTATAGAACCTTTAAAAGAAGATAAGGATGTAACGGATATTTATATCAATGGAACAAAAGAAATCATTTACGAAAAAATTGGAGAGGGAGAATGTACATTTCCTTACCGATTTGAGACGGAAGAAGAAGTGAAAGCTCTAGCTTATAAGATGGTAAACAGTACA
>NZ_JAKUDW010000199.1:0-2890 GCF_022662595.1 Bacillus cereus group sp. BfR-BA-01524
GTCAAAAGATATTGATGACAGAACTAATGAACCTTGTCCACCATTCCCTTTATAATAATTTTGAGTGCACCAATTTAAATAATTTGTTAATCCTCGATGTGGAACCATGACCCCTTTTGGTTTTCCAGTAGATCCTGAAGTATAAATTACATAAGCTAGATTATGCACTTGAACTTCCCCTATTAAATCCGAAGTCCTCATTTTTTCAATTTCATTCCAATCCGTATCTAAACAAATAACCTTCACTTTATCTTTATGAATTCTATTAGATAAGCCCTGATGGGAAAGAACAATTGGTACCATAGAGTCTTCTAACATATAATGAATTCTTGCTGATGGAGCATTTGGATCAATTGGTACATATGCTCCACCTGCCTTTAAAACCCCAAAAATTCCTATAATTAGATCTAAAGAACGTTCCATGGAAATACCTACCATAACTTCTGGACCTACCCCTTGACCTTTTAAATAATGAGCTAACTGATTAGATTTTTTATTTAATTCATCATAAGTTAATGAAGCATCCCCATATTGTACTGCTATATTGTTCGGTACTTTTTTGACCTGTTCTTCAAATAGTTCAGGTAGAGTAGTATCTATCTGTAAATTATTTATTACATTATGTTTTCTTTTAATTATTTGATTCAATTCTTCTTTGTTTATTAATGATAATTGGTTTAATTTTATGTTGGGATTTTCAATTACCTGTTCTAATATAGACAGATAATGTTTAGAAATACGTTGAATGGTACTTTTTCTAAATAAACTAGTGTTGTAGTTAAAAGTTCCAGATACCTTATCTTCCTCCTCAATCATAGATAAGGTCAAATCAAACTTTGCAACATTAATATTTAATTTCTCAGGCCTAACTTTTACACCTGACATTTCAATTATATTTTGTGTTTGTTTCTCTAAAGCAAAAACAGTTTGAAAAAGTACAGAGCTATTACTCTGACGTTCTGGTACAATTTCTGCAACAATATTTTCAAATGGAATATCTTGATTCGAATATGCTCCTAGGCATGTTTGTTTTACTTCTTGTAATAGTTCCCTAAAACACATATCTTTTCTCACTCTAGTACGCAATGCTAACGTATTTACAAAAAAACCTATTAATGGTTCAATTTCTAAATGATTTCGATTTGCAATTGGTGTACCCACAATAATATCTTCTTGTTTACTATATTTATATAACAAAATATTATACGCCGCTAATAACAGCATATACAATGTACCACCCTCCTGTTGGGATAAGGTTCTTAATTTCTCTACTAACCCTTTAGGAATTGTGATATATTCTTCGTCTCCATTATATGTTGCTTTATTAGGTCTTGAAAAATCTCTTGGTAAATCAAGCACAGGTAGATTGCCACTCAATTGTTTTTTCCAATAATTCAATTGTTCTTGTTGCTTGGAACCTTTTAACCATCCCTTTTGCCAAATAGAAAAATCAGCATATTGCATTGTTAATGGTAATAAAGGGGAATTGTTTCCTTTTATAAATGCATTATAAACTTTCGAAATTTCTTGAATTAAAATTCCAACAGACCATCCATCTCCAACAATATGATGCATATTTAGCAACATCCAATATTCTTTTTCTTCTACTTGCCAAATATTTGCACGTACAAGGGGACCTATCTCAAGATTAAAAGGTTTTTTTGCAACCTTTTTTATCTGTTCATCAGAAATTTTTTGTCTTTCCTCTTTAGAATACGCCCGAAGATCAACATATTTAACTTTTATTGACAAATTTGGATTTACAATTTGGATTGGCTGCTCGTCCATTAATAAAAAAGTAGTGCGTAAAATTTCATGTCTTTGTATAATTTCATTTAAACTTTTTTCAAAAACATTAATATCAAAGTCTCCTTCTATCTTCAGAAGAAACGGCATATTATACGTTGAAGAACCGGGTTCTAATTGATCAAAAAACCAAAGTCTTTGCTGAGCAAAAGATAGAACAGGAAGGTCACTTTCCATCCTCTTTTTCATAATATTTTTAGGACTATTCCGTTTTAATCGATCCATTAAAAATTTTTTCTTCTCTGGGGATAATGATTCTAATTTTGCAAATAAATCTTCCTTTCTTTCCATAAACGCACCTCCATTATTAAAAAGTATATTTCGTAATATAACACTCTTCTGAAATTAATAAATTATCTACTCTTGATGATTTATTAATATTGATAATGCTTTATCTGACATCATTTCATCTGTATCCTCTAAATCTTTTAGTAAATCCATCAACTCTTTATCTTGCTCCAGCTCTAGTTCTTGTTTCACAATCAAAACAAATTCCTCTAAGGTAGTAACTTCAAATATTATCTTTAATGGTAATTCTATTTTCAATTTGTTTCTTACTAGCGAAATAAATTTTGTTGCTAGTAAAGATTCCCCACCACTTTTAAAGAAATTATCTTTCATGCTAACCTTCTTATATCCCAATACTTCGCCCCAAATCATTGCAATTTCTTTCTCTAAATCAGTTATTGGTTCTACAAATTTCTGATCATCCCCACTAAATATTGGTTTTGGTAACCGTCTTCTATCAATTTTCCCATTTGGAGTTAATGGAAGTTCTTCTAATACTACAAACTTTGCTGGTATCATATAATCTGGTACATGTTTTTTCATATATTCATAAAGAAAATCCCATTGCATCATGTGTTTATATTTTGGTACAACATATGCTATTAATTTTTTATTCTCATTTTCCTCATAAACATTAACAACTACACTTGAAATTGCATCGTGATTACTTAAAATACTTTCAATTTCTCCTAATTCAATTCTAAATCCTCTCAATTTAACTTGTTGATCTATGCGGTCAATATACTCAAGATTTCCATTTGGTAAATAACGTACTATATCTCCAGTTTTATACAAT
>NZ_JAKUDW010000200.1:0-2877 GCF_022662595.1 Bacillus cereus group sp. BfR-BA-01524
CTTACTTAATATAGGAAGCCAACTATTTTCTTTCTCTACTTGCGGTGCATATGCCGCATCACTTGGCAACCTTACACTCATCTTATCCCCTAGGTGAAACGTTCTATTATCATGCCCACTAAACTTTACAGGCTTCACTTCTAAATGGACCCATTCAGGAAACTGTTCCTGTATTAACTTTTCAACTAAACTTACGTTAATTGGATGCATTCACATTCTCCTTTTCTTTTGAAACTTACTAAGCCCATCCGTACTCCCAACATATTCAAACTCATTTTTCTTATAAAAATCATTCAACGTACGATTATGCACCACGCAATCTAACTTCAAATACTCTTTGTCATGTTGTACATTCTCTTCTACCCACCGTAAAATCCATTCTCCTATTCCATTTCCCTTATACTTCCGTTTCACCGCAAATCGATGAATGTATAAAGAATTAGAAACTTCCTCCTTACCAAAAATACGCTCATCCCATTCATTTTGTTTAGGAGAAACTGTAACCGTACCAACTATTTCAGCTTCTTTCAGAACAACATATGTACATTTTTCTCTTATACATTCTAGTATTTCAGCCGTAGCTTCCTCTCCTAAAAGATACTGCCACTGATCCACTTCTTTATATTGTAGCCATTGTGCTACCTCTTTTAATAAAAGGATAATACTATCACTTTCATTTTCAGTAGCAATTCGAATTGCATATTCTTTACTTATATTTCTCTCCATATTGCCTTTCCCCTTTCAAATTGCTACCATACTGACAAACGAGTCCTTCCATCATTTTCATCTGTAATATATTCTACATAAAATCCTTGATTCACTGCGTTTTCATACATCATTTCAATCTCTTCTTGGTTTTTCGCATAAATTTGTATATACTCACCATCCGCTACTAATACGACTACTTCACACTTACTCTCCTTAAATTCTTCAAATGTTGCAATTTCTCCTAGTACCTCTCCTTTTGGACATGCTTTTAGATCTAAAAATAAAAGATAATATATGTTATCTTTTATTAGCTTTTTTAATTCTGATCCTTCCATGATCTCGTTATCTTCTGAAAATAATTCTGGACCTAATTCATTCCCTATTATTATATAAGCTTCCTCCCTTCCTATGAATTTCCAATCAAATACAGTAATATCAATTGGCTTTAATACTTTCCAAAGTAAATTATCATATCCATCTAGAATATCTACTGTAATCCCTCTTTTCATATGCTTGCTCCTAACTTATTCATTTTCGTTTCATACATTATATATGAAATGTAATTACTATATTTTGTCGATACATATGTACATCATAAAAAAACCGCTCCACTACTAGCGAAACGGTTTCCTTCTGCTTACATTTAAATATTTCATTCAATTGTTTCACTGCGTTTTAAAATATTTTTTAATATCTTCACCACATCAGTCGTTCATTCTTAATGCTCACTTCGACTTCACGAAGTAATATAAAAACCATACCGCATGATTTTGTTCATCCGCAGCTATTCTCCGTAACAACTCTTTCAAATGTGCATCCGATGTCTCATCTGAAATTTCCAAATAAAAATCTACTGTCTTTTGTTCATCTTGTATAGCGAACTCTAATCCTTGTAAATACGTATTTGGGCAGTTTTCAGTAATTTGTGGTTTCGGCTGCCTGCCAGTTAAGTTCGTATAAATTTGTACAAAGTTGTGGAAATGCTTTATTTCATCATTACGAATTTCAAGAATTTGTTTTTGTTCTACTTGATTTGGAGCCATATTCGCTAATTTTGCATAGCAGCTTATAGCGCTATACTCTCCATTTATAGCTTTTTCAATATCACTAATCAACTTATCATTTTGTCTATACCAATCATAATAATTCGGATTATACATCGTATCCCTCCATACTTTTAACATTTTATGCATTTAGAAATAGTAGGAGCCTGTATATATAACGGGACGGCTTTAGATTGAAAGTAAAGTTTAAGAAAAGGGTCTATTTTGCAAAGGAATTGCTTATTCATAAAGTGAAACTATAATCAGTGGGGATTTTACTACACGGCAAATAGCTGATAAAATATCACTATTTTTTGTACGCTGTTGCTATAAATTCGCGAATGAATCAGGTTTCCAACCAGATGTGGTGTTGAGATGCGAAGCTATTATGAATCCAGTCATATAACTAGGAGGTACCACTATGCCATCTTTATTTAAACCTATGGCCTTCCAGCTGAAAACCGAAAGACTTGAGCTTAGTATGTGGGAGGAATCCGATTCCGTTTGGCTGAGCAAATTAATTGGCGAACGTGGTGTGGACATTCCAGCCGTTGATTCCGTTCGTAGCCGGCTTATTGAGATGCGCAAAAAGGCAGACGAAAATGGCATTTCCCTTCTCACTATTCGGAGGAGAGACGAAGGCGATTTCATCGGATACTGCGGCTTAATTATCGGTCGTTCCACACTTGAAGAGCCGGAGATTGCATACGAGTTGTTCCGCAGCGCCCATGGTAAAGGTTATGCAACTGAGGCGGCATCCGTTGTACTGGACGCTGCGATTGCTACTGGGCGCCACAAACTTTGGTCGACTGTAGGCGCTTGGAATATCGCTTCCCTCCGGGTACTAGAAAAGATAGGATTTAAGCGTCATCACAGTACGTGGGATGATGAACGTGGTGAGATTGTTTGGAACGTACGCGATCTTTAGAGATTCCAACTTAATTCTAAGGCGACAACAGCAGATACTCATTCTTCAGCTTTTAGATTTCATCACAAAAAAGCCGTTTCACTAATTTGAAGTGCACCCCAATTGTTAGACACAGTCTAACAATTGGAGGTGCATTTTTTATAGCTAAATTTTCTTCAAAAGAAAAAATCCAAGCGGTGAAACGATATTTAGATGGTA
>NZ_JAKUDW010000201.1:0-2866 GCF_022662595.1 Bacillus cereus group sp. BfR-BA-01524
CTCTTGTCCATCCCAATATAAAGACTTAGTTGGTCTTTTACTATCAAAAACATGTCCTATTGCTTCAGATAAATACATATTTTTAGGTAGGAATTTTGCTGTATTATCTTTAAGTTCTTTCTTCTCTAAATCTTGGGTAGACTTTAATCCTTCGTCTGCAAATGGGTATTGTGCTTTAGCAGCAGTAAATACACCAGGGTAATTTGCATTCCAATCATTTTTGTACTTACCTTTTACTTCATACGAAAATCCATAACCAGAATGTAGCTTAGAAGGAGCTAAATTATCAATACTCCCTGTCAAAGTTTCATAATACATTTCCCCAGTTATATCTTCTTTTGATACACGTTCACTTACTGTTTCTACTACACCTTTTACACTCGTTACACCACACATTGCCTTTTCTTTTGAAGGCTCATAGATTGCAGTTTTAATAGGATTATTTTTGTACGTAGTTTCCTCGATGTCTATACGGTTACCAGCAGGGTTAATTTCCGCTTGAATTGTTCCTTTACCTTTATGTTGCCAGTCAAGGTTCAGGGTTTTCTTTTCTCCCTCAGTTAATCTTACCTTTTGTAAAGCTACTTGTTGTCCGTTATGTTTTAACACAACTACTGTTTCAGGATTCGTATATTTCTCTTCTAATACATCTAACTTTTTAATTTTATTCTTCTCTTTTTCTAACTTCTGTCTTGCATTATCTAGCTTATTTGCCGCACTATCTAGTCTATTTTCTTCCCAAGAGCAGTCTCTATCAATGTAGTGATCCTTTCCCTCGGCATCTACTTCATGAATTGGATTACGGCGACAATAACTTAGACTAGATTGAGCACTATCTCTTTCCGATTCAGAGCTATTTACTTCTTGTTGAGACTTGTTAATATTGTTATTTGCCTTTTCTCTATATTGGTCACGTTCTGGTTTAAAATTGTCACGTGATACATCTACTCTTGTTTTAATATTCTTTCCTTCTCTTGCTGTTTCTCCTTCAATTCGGTCAGCAGAGAAATCAATTTTATATTTAAAATCATCTTCATCACCTGGATCTGGATTAGGTGTTACTTCTGTACCACAGTTTCCATCTACAATAAAATCAACTGTTTTCTCATTTGACCCCCTTTGAACCCCATCAATAATTTTTAATTTTGCAGTATAACGACCACACATCTGAGGCTGCCAACTTATATCTTCTTTCGTAAATCGTCCTGCATCACCTTCATTTGGTTTTTGATTATCTTTTTGTGGCGTTGAGCGTAAGTAATTTTCTTGATGATACACTGTTTCACCACTTTTAGTAATATCTAGTAGCCATTGCACACGATTTCGTT
Source organism: Bacillus cereus group sp. BfR-BA-01524 (assembly GCF_022662595.1). NCBI lineage: Bacteria > Bacillati > Bacillota > Bacilli > Caryophanales > Bacillaceae > Bacillus > Bacillus cereus group sp. BfR-BA-01524. The sequence continues at coordinate 1,329 of NZ_JAKUDW010000201.1, forward strand.
CACCTGCTATCGATGAATAAGGGTTACCTATATCGAGTTTGGGACCACGTTCTGTATATCCTTTCTCTTTACTTACATACTCGAAACCGTTAAATGTAAACTTAACAGGTGTATCCTTCTTACCACTAGAGACTTTAAAATCTTTTATTTCAGGTTTACTAGTTCGTACATACCATAAACTATATTTATTTATTCCATTTACGCCACCAGCACCTGCATATCCACCAGAAAGATAAGCTATATCACGAATCCAGTAAAATTCTCCATAATTCTCAGAACCTGTATTATTAAAAATGACATGGCTGTTTATATTATCTAAAACAAATTTAGGATTTCCCCAATATTTATCAGAAATAACACCATTATTCACTCTTTCTATTTCTGTAACCATCCGATCTCCCACTGTGACAGCCTTATTCCAATAACCTTCGTTTGAAATCCGTACATATGGTTCACTTAGGTCTTCTTCTTGTACTAAATTTCCTCTTGGATTTTCAAAATTAAATGAACCATTGTAAACAGCCGGATAGTGAAGGTCTCCTTTGTACGCTAAATCTATACCAGGTGGTGCATAATCTCTTCCAAATCGATAGAATTTACCTTTCATTTGTAAATCTTTTGACTTAAGAAACTTATCCTCATTTCCATTCAGAAAAGGTACATCGGCATTTTTTGCCTCGACCATTGTAGGCATCGCTAATAAAACAGAAGTACAAACCAACAATAGTTTACTTTTTATTTTCATTATTTTCCCCCCTAAAACATAAAAAAGGACAAACCTGTACCATTGGTTAGGTACGTAAGGTTTGTCCTTCACGTATATCATTTGTATATCTTATTATAATTATAAATTATTATATCGTTATTTTGAATGAACGTCTACATACATTGTGTGATCAGCCATAGATTGTCCAATGCGAATTTTATAGTTTCCTTTTTCATAGTTGTTTATTTTACGTGCATCAACCGTTTCTTGAATTTCCTTATCTAGATTTAAGCCACTTAGTAAAGTAGTCCATTGTTTCGCTAATTCAACAGTCGCTTTGTTGTTATCTAGGAAATACATTTTAAAATCACCTGAACTTCCAACTACAGAAAATTGTGCTCCAATAGAACCTTCTGGTAGATACATATTACTATCTAATAAATCAATAGAACCACCAATCTCTTTATATTTTAAGCTTGTATTATAAGTACTATTAATATCTTTAATGATACTCTGAGCTTCACTAGATACTTGTTTCTGTACTATTGGGTTTTTTAATGCTTCTGGATAATAAACCAATTTCTCATTTGCTAAACTAGCATCTAAGCCTGCTGGTACTTCTGGCTTTGTCTCTGGCTTAGTTTCAGGTTTTTCCTCTGGCTTTGTTTCAGGTTTCGGATCTGGCTTCACTTCTGGTTTTGTTTCAGGCTTTGGATCTGGCTTCACTTCTGGTTTTTCCTCTGGTTTTGTTTCAGGCTTTGGATCTGGTTTCACTTCTGGTTTTTCCTCTGGTTTTGTTTCAGGCTTTGGATCTGGCTTCACTTCTGGTTTT
>NZ_JAKUDW010000202.1:0-2864 GCF_022662595.1 Bacillus cereus group sp. BfR-BA-01524
CATTCAGCACAACCCCATGTACTCGTTATTTCTCACTTTTTAATTCCGATTTATACTATTTGGACCATGGATTAGCTAACAACTAAATTATACGATATCTCATTCAAAAACCTTCTGACCATAATGTATTTTTTCAACTCTGAGTATTGTAGGGTTGAATAGTTTTCAAATTGATTATGAAAGGATAAAGCCGAGAAGTGACTTCTATTAGTCCAAACACTTCACATTACTATCACATACACTATAAAATGTTTGGACTTTATTATTTCAATCAAAACTTAAAGTTAGGAGGATTTAATGTGGCTAATTGTACAGGTTTAGCTTGTTTTTTATTCTCTTCGTGGCCAACAGGAACAATTGTTACAGTTACTACTCGATCAGGTCAAATTATTGGACCTGCTACTTTTTCACTGTTCTTTCCAAATATCTGTGCAGTAGTATTGGTAGAAGATGATGTGATAACCCCCTCTTCTACCAATACTATATTTATAAGTTGTGAAGATATAGAAAGTGTTACTTTAACTACTCCTTAAGATAATTCATATTGTTCTCACTTAATCCATATTTAAGACATTCCAATGAATACCTTTTTTCATGAAAAATCTAATTAGTATACCCTAAAATATATCATTCTATTGGACCTATTCTTTTAATAAGTTGCTTTCATTTAAATTTTTTCTCTTTTAAAGGTTACTTGTCTACACATCATTCTACAAACTTTCATATGATATAGTATATTGTTTAAAGGAGGGATAAATTTGTTCTTATGTAATTTATTTGGTTGTTCAGGTGGCGTATGTAGTATTTTTAAAAATTTACAACCGGGCGAAGTCATTACTGTGACTGGTAAATCTGGAAATATTATTGGACCTGCTATCTTTACAAATTTTAACCCTAATACTTGTATCGTCACATTAGAAGAAGAAAATTCAGTTACTCCTCCTACTACAAGTATTACTAAAATTAGTTGTAAAGAAATAGAAAGTGTTACGTTTATCTCATAGTATATTTTAAACCTAAAGCAGGGGTTGAAATATGAAACTCTTATACATTACTTCTGGTTACTCAAAAATCTATCAATATCTAGATCAAAGCATACAAAGTACTCTTATTAATCAAAATTTCGAATGGTTAGCAGTGCAGCCGAGTGAATTAATACAGCAATTGGATTTCATTACAACAACGTTTCATCCCAATATTGTTTTCACCTTATTAGGTAATCATCTACCACAAAAAGCAATTCAATATTTTAAAAAAAGGAACATTAAATTAGCTGTTTGGTTAACTGAGGATCCATTTTATATAGATACTTCTCTTCTTCTATTAAATAACTTCGATTTTATATTTACTATTGATAGCGAAGCACTTAAATATTACACAGCTTTAGGATATACCAATGTATATCACTTACCATTAGCAACTAATATAGAGGTGTTTAAACCCCATCTAAAAAATCTAAAATATAAAAGTGAAGTATTGTTTATTGGATATCCTTATCCTAACCGAGTAAAATTGATACAGTTTCTCCTGGAAAAAACGCCTTATCACTATACTATTATTGGTCAACACTGGAGAAATAAGTTATTAAAAAAATGGAAGAATCACCAAAGAATTAAGATTATAGAAGGATGGATTCCACCTCAAGAAGTTGCACTCTATTATAATAATGCTAGTCTTATTTTAAATCCTCATCGTAGTCATCTATTTCCACAGAATAAAAATAAAAATAAAGTGAAAAATAATACCATTAATAATCGTACTTTTGATATTGCCGCTTGCCAAGGCTTTCAAATTATTGAAGAAAAATCTGATCTTTCATCTTTCTTCAATAATGATCAAATTGTATCCTATAACAGCTTTGAAGACTGTTTAAATAAAGTATCTTTTTATTTGGATGACACGATTTCAAAAAGATTAATGGTCGAAAAAATTCATACAAAAGTGATAACACAGCATACTTTTCATGAGAGAATCCATTTTATAACGGCTATTTTACAATTACACCTTCATTAAAATAAAAATCCCCTTCTGCATATTAGTGCACAAGGGGATTTTTCAAATTTATCTATTCGTTCTACAGATAATGCTCATAGATAAATAAGAAACGGTATACATATACACTAACATATATAATTTTTATATTGAAGATGTTGTTATTTACACATAGAACCTAATATCTACTATTTTTATTAGCCAAACAATTCTTTTGTTTTATTTCACATAGGAATAATACTACTTGCGCTCGCCCAACCAAGACGTGAACTTATCTATATTTCCGAATGAATATCCATTTGTTACAGCAGATCCAATACTGCCTTTCAGAATAACAATTTACCCGTCAATACCGTGTCAAACATTACTAATGCTTGTAAACCACATTATTCAACACCTCTAGTTTGATCCCCCTTGTAGCAGTTAATTTTTATATTTTGTAAAGAATCCTCATTCCTTACAAATTTTAATTTGTAAATAATAATTTATGTAATATTAAGTATACCCTTCTGATATACTTAATATCGCGATAAATACACAATTTTTCAAGGGGGAAACAAGGAATGCAAAGTAAATTTTGGACCATTTTCTTTTTAATCATATTCTTTCCAATAGGTCTATTTTTAATGTGGAAACATGCACACTTCACAAAAAATGTACGCGTTATCATTTCGTTATTTTTCTTAATTATCATTTTATGTACAGCATGTAGTAGTGGATCAAGTAGTGCTCAGAAGGCTGAATTAAAAAAGAAAGAACTACAATTAATCAATAAAGAAAAAGATTTAAAAAAAATGGAGGAGAAATTGCTAGAAAAAGAAAAAGAACTAGATAATAAATTAAGAGAATGTCAAAAATCTAATGAAAATAAG
>NZ_JAKUDW010000203.1:0-2851 GCF_022662595.1 Bacillus cereus group sp. BfR-BA-01524
AAGAAGCAGAAAAATTTCAAAAACAACTAGATGCAATTGTTACATTTGCAGAACAGTTAAATGAATTAGATACAACAGATGTAAAACCAACAACTCATGTATTAACGATGAAAAATGTTATGCGTGAAGATGTAGCAGAAAAAGGTTTACCAGTCGAAGAAGTATTAAAAAATGCACCGGATCACAAAGATAATCAAATCCGTGTTCCAGCAGTATTAGAATAGAGGAGGGGAATTTCGATGTCATTATTTGATCATTCGGTATCAGAGTTACATAAGAAATTAAACAACAAAGAAATTTCCGTTACGGATTTAGTAGAAGAATCTTACAAACGTATTGCGGATGTTGAAGATAACGTAAAAGCTTTTCTTACATTAGATGAAGAAAATGCACGCGCGAAAGCGAAAGAATTAGATGCAAAGATTGGTGCTGAAGATAATGGTTTATTATTCGGTATGCCAATTGGTGTAAAAGATAACATTGTAACTAACGGTCTTCGTACAACTTGTGCGAGCAAAATGTTAGCAAACTTCGATCCAATTTATGATGCGACAGTTGTGCAAAAGCTAAAAGCTGCTGACACAATTACAATCGGTAAATTAAACATGGACGAGTTCGCAATGGGTTCTTCAAATGAAAACTCAGGATTCTACGCTACGAAAAATCCATGGAACTTAGATTACGTTCCGGGCGGATCTAGTGGTGGTTCTGCAGCAGCTGTAGCAGCAGGAGAAGTACTATTCTCTCTAGGTTCTGATACGGGTGGTTCTATCCGTCAGCCAGCTGCATATTGCGGTGTTGTAGGTTTAAAACCAACTTACGGACGCGTATCTCGTTACGGATTAGTAGCATTCGCATCTTCACTTGACCAAATCGGACCGATTACACGTACAGTAGAAGACAATGCATACTTATTACAAGCTATTTCAGGTATTGACCGCATGGATGCAACTTCTGCAAATGTTGAAGTTGGAAACTATTTAGCTGGTTTAACAGGCGATGTTAAAGGTTTACGCATTGCTGTACCGAAAGAATACTTAGGCGAAGGTGTTGGCGAAGAAGCTCGTGAGTCAGTACTAGCTGCTTTAAAAGTATTAGAAGGTATGGGCGCAACTTGGGAGGAAGTATCTCTTCCGCACTCTAAATACGCTCTAGCAACGTATTACTTACTATCTTCTTCTGAAGCATCTGCTAACCTTTCACGCTTTGATGGCGTGCGTTACGGTGTTCGTTCTGATAATGTAAATAACTTATTAGATCTTTACAAAAACACACGTAGTGAAGGTTTCGGTGATGAAGTTAAACGTCGTATTATGCTTGGTACATTTGCTCTTAGCTCTGGTTACTATGATGCATATTACAAAAAAGCACAACAAGTACGTACATTAATTAAGAACGACTTTGAAAATGTATTTGCTAACTATGATGTTATTATTGGACCAACAACACCAACTCCGGCATTTAAAGTGGGAGAAAAAGTTGACGATCCAATGACAATGTATGCAAATGACATTTTAACAATCCCAGTAAACTTAGCGGGTGTTCCAGCGATTTCAGTTCCATGTGGATTTGGTGCTAACAACATGCCACTTGGTCTACAAATCATTGGTAAACACTTCGATGAAGCGACAATTTACCGCGTTGCACATGCGTTTGAGCAAGCAACAGACTATCATACAAAAAAAGCAAGTCTGTAAGGAGGCGAGCATAGATGAATTTAGAAACAATTATTGGTTTAGAGGTTCACGTTGAGTTAAAAACAAATTCGAAAATTTTCTCTGCGAGTCCAACAGAATTCGGAGCGGAGCCAAATACACAAACAAGTGTAATTGACTTAGGATACCCAGGGGTGCTTCCTACTTTAAATAAAGAAGCAGTTAACTTTGCAATGAAAGCTGCAATGGCATTAAACTGTGAAATCGCAACGGAAACAAAGTTTGACCGTAAAAACTATTTCTATCCAGATAACCCGAAAGCTTACCAAATCTCTCAATTTGATAAGCCAATTGGTGAAAATGGTTGGATTGAAATCGAAGTAGACGGTAAAAAGAAACGTATCGGTATTACACGTCTTCATTTAGAAGAAGATGCTGGTAAATCAACGCATACAGCTGATGGTTCATTAGTAGACTACAACCGTCAAGGTATGCCTTTAATCGAGATCGTATCTGAGCCAGATATGCGTACGCCAGAAGAAGCATATGCATACTTAGAGAAGTTAAAATCAATCATTCAATACACTGGTGTATCTGATTGTAAGATGGAAGAAGGTTCCTTGCGTTGTGATGCGAACATTTCTCTTCGTCCAGTTGGACAAGAGAAGTTCGGTACAAAAGCGGAACTGAAAAACTTAAACTCATTCACTTACGTACAAAAAGGTCTTGAGCATGAGCAAGTGCGCCAAGAAAAAGAACTGTTATCTGGTGGTATCATCCAACAAGAAACACGTCGTTATGATGAAGCAACGAAGAAAACAATCTTAATGCGTGTGAAAGAAGGATCTGACGATTACCGTTATTTCCCGGAGCCAGACTTAGTTGAACTTTACATCGACGATGAGTGGAAAGAAGCAGTTCGTGCCTCTATTCCAGAACTTCCAGATGCGCGTAAAGCTCGCTACGTTGCAGAAATTGGCTTACCAGCTTATGATGCACACGTATTAACATTAACGAAAGAAATGTCTGATTTCTTTGAAGCAACTGTTGCAGGCGGTGCTGATGCGAAATTAACATCGAACTGGTTAATGGGTGAAGTACTTGCATACTTAAACAAACAACAAAAAGAATTAAAAGACGTTGCATTAACGCCTGCTGGTTTATCTAAAATGGTTCAATTAATTGAAAAAGGTACA
>NZ_JAKUDW010000204.1:0-2646 GCF_022662595.1 Bacillus cereus group sp. BfR-BA-01524
TGAATGAGAAAAGAGTAATAGAAATCCAATTTGGCATGTTTTGTGTTAGTGGATATAGCAGCGCTTTGAAGAAACTGAAGATGAAAAATGTAATACTGTCTAAGAAAGTGATTAATAAAAAAAAGAGAAGTAACGCAGTACGTGAACTATACTCTATACCTGTAATTTGAAAGATTCCTACATATACAAAAAATATAAATGCAAAAACTATAATGAGAAAAAGAGCAATAATACTAATGATAATCGTTTTATCTTTTAGGCTGAGATTTGAGAATTTCTCCTCCTCATGCATTAAAATACCCCCTTTTTCTGGAAGTTAACTTCATTTTATCATGAAATACATATTAAAAAACTACGAATTATGGGAAAATAAGGTGACAAAAAGTAAGATTTCATGTAAAATTATTAATAAGGTTTTTATTTAACTAAATGAAATAAAAGGAGCTGTCAAAGTTGTCTCAAAATCGAGAGCAATTAATGGAAGAACTATCGACAAATGTGTTTGCTATGTTTCGCACATTGCGTAATGATATCGGAAAAATATTCGGTGGTTACATACCGTGGAATGAATTCATCGTCCTGAGAATATTAAATCGTACGAATAAAGAAATGGTATCGCGTGTAGCAAATGAATTAAATGTGTCGAATAGTCATATTACAGCTGTTACAGAAAAATTAATTAATAAAGGTTTTGTAACTCGTTCACGTTCTACATCAGATCGCCGAGTTGTGTATTTAGAGATTACAGAACAAGGGAAAGATTTAGTTGCGAAAATGGAAGATGCGAAAAAACAATATTTACAAGAAAGATTCTCTACACTTTCAGAAGATGAAATGAATGTAATGATTTCGATTTCCAAAAAACTTATTTAAGTGATAATAAACAAGAAAACGCTTACGTAATGAAAGAGAAGATCTTCCTTATATATGGAAGGTCTTCTTTCGTGTGTAATAGATGTTAAAAAATAAAATGTGTATGAAAAAAGATAGAGCGCCATACTACTAATACAAGGAAGGGGGGGAGAAGTATGACGAATCGTAACGGTAGTAAAGGGAGCGGTAATCAAGGGTCACCAAAGTCCGGCCAGTTTAATCAGGAATTTAGCACTGAATTTGAAACTGGTAATGATAATAAAGGGAAAGAATATCGTTCTAAAAAAGGGAGTAAATCAAAAAAGGAGTGAATATATTCACTCCTTTTTTGATTTACGATGCTGCCGATTGATCAGTATTATATTTTTCTTCTGATTTTGCGACAATCATTGCGCAAATTGCATCACCAGAAATGTTTACAGCTGTTCTAGACATATCTAGAATACGGTCAATACGGATAATTAAAGCGATACCTTCTACTGGTAGATTTACTTGATTTAAAACCATTGTAAGCATTACAAGTCCAACACCTGGCACACCAGCAGTACCGATACTAGCTAGTACAGCAGTTAATACGACCATAGCTAATTGCGGTAATGTAAGTTCAACTCCGTATACTTGAGCGATAAATACAGTGGCTACCCCTTGCATAATGGCAGTACCATCCATATTAATAGTTGCCCCTAGTGGTTGTACAAATGAGCTTATCGCTTTTGGAACGCTAAGCTTATCTTGTGCTGTTTTCATTGCAAAAGGAAGCGATGCATTAGAGCTAGATGTACTAAATCCAATTGCCATTACTGGTCCGAAATGTTTAAAGAAACGAACAATACTTTCTTTTGCTAATACCTTTAATAAGCCGCCATATACAAAGACCCCGTGAATAATGAGTACTAACATAACGACAATCATATACTTGAACATCGCAGCGACGCCTGCAAGACCCATTTTACCAACGGATGAAGCGAGCAAACCGAATGTTCCAATTGGGGCTAATTTCATAACGAGATTAACAAGATACATCATTAATTCGTTGCCCTGTTCAAGTAATGAATGGATACCTTGAACTCGTTTTCCTAAAATAGCTATACCAAGTCCAATCAATACGGCAAAGGCAATGATTTGTAACATGTTTCCGTCAGCCATCGCTTTTGCTGGGTTATCTGGTACGATATTTAGCAATGTGTCGACGAAAGATGTTTCAGTTTTTGCCCCTTCATACTTAAGACCTTCTGTTTTAAAATTACCGCCAGCTCCTGGCTTTATAATAAGTGCAAATGTAACCGCTATAGTGATGGCAACCGCAGTTGTTACGAGAAAGAATGAAATTGATTTTAAACCGATTCTTCCAAGTTGTTTCGGATCTCCAAGGCCGGCAGCACCAAGTACGATAGAAATGAACACAACAGGAACAACTAGCATTTTAATAAGTCGAATAAACAATTGACCAATTGGGTTGAACACATATTGATTTAGTGGCTCAAAGATAGATGGAGCGGCTAAATTTAGAGTGAGTCCGACAACTAGACCTAGAAATAATGCGATTAAGATTGCTTTTGTTTGTTTCAATAAAATCCCCCCTTTTGTTTTTGCGAAATTCCTTCCTAAAGTAATTGTACCGAAAAAATACCTAATTTGACAATATTTTCTGAATTTTTCGTTTTTTATTTAAGTACAGATAGATTGATTTTGTGTTTGGAAAATAAAATAGACCATCACATTGGATGGTCTAGGGAAGGGGACAATTTATGTCAATTTAATTAGGGATGGAAG
>NZ_JAKUDW010000205.1:0-2643 GCF_022662595.1 Bacillus cereus group sp. BfR-BA-01524
TCTGATATTTTTATATTTTCAGGTATTTTCAAATATAAAACAGATACTCTTTCTTGCATTATTCTTCCTCACAATAATATTTCATTTATCATCCATATTTTTAAATAAATTCATTTATTTGTTTTCTAATAATTCCTTAGAAATTAAATATAGCAACTCTTTTTCAACTTCTTTTAAATAGAAATGGTTTCCTGGTAACATCTGAACTTTAAATGCTTTACTAGTGTGTTTCTCCCACTGTTTTAGATGCTCTAAACGAACTCTACTATCCTCTGTTCCACCATACGCCACAATAGGACAATTTAATTTATTTCTTTCTTTATATACATACTTTTCACACACTTCAAAGTCCGCACGTATAGTAGGTATAATTAATTCCATTAACTCTTGATTACTTAATATTTCTTCAGATGTTCCTCCCATTTCTTTTAATTTCTCAATAAAAATAGGTACAGATAAATCATGCATATTATTTGTTATTAGCGATAGATGTGGTGCCCTAAAACTCGAAATAATTAACTTTTCTGGAAATGTCGAAAAATTTTCCTTTAGGTACCATGACATTTCATAACTTAATAATGCCCCCATACTATGTCCAAAAAATACATAAGGCTTATCTAATAAAGGAAGAATCTCTACTGCTAATTCACATATAATAGATTGGATATTATTGAATGGTTTCTCCATAATTCTATTTTCTCTACCTGGTAATTGAACAGCAATTACCTCAACCTGTTCCGGTAATTTAGTTGCCCATTTTTTAAAATTACTGGCACTTCCTCCTGCATAATGAAAACAAAATAATCTCATACTAGTTGGAAAAGAATTTACCTTATTATATTTTTTAAAATATAGCGATGGTGAATAAATATTATTCATATCAAACACACCTTTAAAAATTAATTTAAATTAGAACTAGAATTGTATAATTTTTTACTTATCTCTTCTAAGAATATATCAATATGATATGCAATATCTTCAGCATGCGCAGACTGCATCATACTATAATGAGTTGCGTTTAGTTCTATAACTTTTAATTCTTTTTGCACATATTTCCCCCAAAATAAGGTATCATCTTCTGCATGATTATTTTCTTTATGTGAATGATTTGCAGTAAAAAGTAATATATCTTGATCCAATTTTTCCGGTTGATAACTCCGATAAGCATTAAGATTTGTTTGAAATACCTGAATCATCTTTTCTAGATCTTCAACTTGTATATCTTGCTTAAACTTTGAATGATTTTTCAAATAACTTATTACATAGCGAATACGTTCATCTTGCATACTTAAATTTTTGTATCCTAATATTAATTCTTCGGATACTTCTAGGTTATATTGCTTCATTAAATCATTCATAAATACGGCTAAGTCATCCCATTCTGATGAATCATTATATATATCTGGTGCCCATGTATCTAGCAATATAATGGCTTCAACCTTTATTCCTTTCTCAACTAATTGTCTCGCCATTTCAAAAGCTACAACCCCACCAAAAGACCATCCACCAATAATATAAGGACCCTCTGCCTGAACATTCTGCATTTCCTTAATATAAAAATTAGCCATTTCTTTTATATTTGTTAATATTGTTTCTTCACTCTCTAATCCTAGCGACTGAAAAGCGTAAAAAGGACGCTTAACCCCTAAATATTTAGCTAATTCAAAATAACTTATAATATGTCCACCAATAGGATGAACAAAGAAAATAGGTCTCTTATTCCCCTTTGGTTGAAGAGGTACTATTGAATTATTAACTTTATAAATTTTATTTCTATCTATTTGTTTCGCTAATGCAGCAATTGTTCCACTTTGAAAAATAACAGTTAACGGAATTTTCACATTAAAAGTCTTTTTAATTTTTGACATTAATTGAACAGCCAATAGAGAGTGCCCACCAATTCCGAAAAAATTGTCATATACAGAAATCCCAGAATAACCTAGTAGCTCTTCCCAGATTTCAACTAATTTTTTTTCAATATCTGTTTTGGGTTCGATATATTCTGTTCGTTTAATTAAGGACATATCTGGAGCAGGCAATGCATCCTTGTCTACTTTTCCATTAATTGTTAAAGGTATTTTTTCTAACAACACAAAAGCACTCGGTACCATGTAATCCGGCAACTGCTCTGACATATAATTGCTAAGTTTCTCAACCTCATCAGCTGTAAGATCATCTCCAATAATGTACCCAACTAGTCTTTTGTCACCTGGAATGTCTTCTCGAACTAAAACAATACCCTCACGTATTTTAGAATATTGATTAAGTATAGTTTCAATCTCTCCTAATTCAATTCTAAATCCTCTCAATTTAACTTGTTGATCTATGCGGTCAATATACTCAAGATTTCCATTTGGTAAATAACGTACTATATCTCCAGTTTTATACAATTTCTGTTCCTCATTACTATCGAATGGAGAATTAATAAATCTTTCCGCAGTTAATTCCGGTCGTTTATAATACCCTTTTGCTAATCCCACTCCTCCAATATATAGTTCCCCATGAACACCAATAGGTACGGGTTGTAAAGAAGTATCTAATACATACATTTCAGTATTAAAAATAGGCTTTCCTATAGGTATGGATTTACTATAATTCTCTCCTGGTTTTACTATATAATTAGTACATCCAACTACTGCTTCA
>NZ_JAKUDW010000206.1:0-2502 GCF_022662595.1 Bacillus cereus group sp. BfR-BA-01524
CACGTTGTTTGTTTCGTTCAGTTTTCAAAGAACTACTTGGTCGCTCATTTGCGACTTCCTTATGTTAACATCTTCGTTAGTTAATGTCAACTAAGTTTTTTATTTCGTTTGTCGCTTGCGACGTTAATGTCATCGGCGACTTGTTCTATATTACACTTCATTTATATAATCGTCAATACATTATTTTAAAAAACTTTATATTTTATAGAATTCATTTACGTAATCAAATTATCTATTTACGCATTTCTTCTATAGTTATATACAAGCACCCCACAGAACTATCTATAGGGTGCTATTCCATCATAAAAGCTATTATTCTTTTGATGGCACTGAACAACTTCCATCAGTACAAGAAAGATCGCTTCCACCATCTGCTGAAAGTTCCTGTAACTTCGGTGCAGGATTCTCTTCTTCCCAAACTTGCTGGAGTGCACCAACAAAAGTTTCAAGTGGTTGTGCACCTGAAATAGCATACTTTTGATTAATAATAAAATAAGGTACTCCCGAAATTTGATATTGCTGTGCAATTGCTTCATCAACCCTAACATCGTTTGCATACACATTTTTATCATTAATAACATTTAAAGCTTCTTGCTTATCTAAACCTGAAGCTTCAGCAATAGTAGCGAGCGTATCCACATCACTTAAATTTCTCGATTCAGTGAAGTATGCGAAAAGTAGATTTTCCGTAATCTCTTTTTCTTTCCCTTGATCCTTTGCAAACTTCGCCAGACGATGTGCATCAAAAGTGTTCGTCGGCTTCATCTCTTCAAAGTTAAAACTTAAACCCATACTAGCTGCATGATTTCCTAGTTGTACATTATTACGCTTAGCTTCTTCAATACTAATCCCATACTTCGATGCAAGTACTTCATTAATACTTGTTCCAGAGTAAACGGGAGTATTCGGATCTAACTCAAAACTTTTAAACTCAACTTCAACATCCTCCTTATGTGGAAATTGTTCTAAAGCCATCTCTAATCTACGTTTCCCAATATAGCAAAATGGGCATACAAAATCAGACCAAACTTCAATTTTCATATAAACACCTCATTAACATTTAGTTTTCAATCATTGTAGCACTGAGATTAAGGAATTCAAAAGTTTTTGCTCTATCTCCTTCATATAGTACATTCAAAAATACACTTATAACAGAATACCTAATTAACAAAAAAAAAACGATAATCAAAAGGATTAACTATTATCCCTCCAATTATCGTCTATAAAAATGAGCCAATTTTAATTATGCCGGAATGTACTTCCCTACGAAATTCCATACAGTATTCCAATATTTATTTGAATCTACTTTCTCCGCTTCTCCATGTCCCGCACCTGGAACAATTAATTTCTCCTTTTCTACCTTTGCAGCATTATACACCTCATCTAACATTTCAAAAGGAACGAATGTATCAGCATCCCCATGAATGAATAGCATAGGTGTTTTACTTTTCGCTACTTGTTTTACAGCTGAAGCTTCTTCTAAATCATATCCAGCTCTTAATTTTGTAACTGTATTTGCCGCATTCATAACAGGAAACTTCGGCAAGTGGAATAAATCTTTTAGCTGATAAGTAAATTCATCAATAACGGTTGAGTATCCACAATCTTCAATAATAACTTTAACATTAGAAGGTAAATCTTCTCCTGAAGTCATCATTACAGTTGCCCCACCCATTGAAACACCAAATAGAGCTATTTCAGCATTAGGATCTTTCTTTAAGATTTGTTGAATCCAAATCAAAACATCTTTACGATCATGCCAGCCCATACCAACATAATCCCCTTCACTATTTCCGTGCCCACGAAGGTCTGGTGCTATGACATTATAGCCTTGTTCATAAAAGTTACGAATATATTTCGTCATTTCTGATGCTCTACCATTGTATCCATGAACCACAATTGCCCATTTATGACTAGATGATTCATTCATATATTCATAGCCTTTTAAATTCAATTTATCGAAAGAACGTATAGTTAATGTGTTAGGTTTATACTTCGATACGAAGTTCGCATTCTTTTCTTCATTTGTAGCCAATACATCTCCCGATGCATTTACCGTTTCTACTAAATGAGGATTATCTTGCAAAAATTCTTTTTCTTGTTTCGCATTCAACGCGTAGTTATAAAAATAATTCCCAACTAACATATACACGATTACTAGAAGGACTAAGACTACTATAGTAATTATACCTATCCTTTTCATATTATCTCCTTTTCTAACTTAAATCTTCTTATATTAAAGTACATCAAAAAACAACTGTACTATTTTAACACACCGGTGAATCTTATCTTTAAGAAATAAAATAGAAAATCTTAAATTACATATCAAAAATCACGAAAGAAATCGAATAAAACTTATATAGATATGTAATTAACTTTAAAAAAAGTTACAAAACACAAAAAAGACGAGTCATTCTGACTCGTCTTAAAGTTGCTTGGCGACGTCCTACTCTCACAGGGACAAGGTCCCAACTACCATCGGCGCTAGAGAGCTTAACTTCC
>NZ_JAKUDW010000207.1:0-2431 GCF_022662595.1 Bacillus cereus group sp. BfR-BA-01524
TAAGCTCTCTAGCGCCGATGGTAGTTGGGACCTTGTCCCTGTGAGAGTAGGACGTCGCCAAGCAAAAACCTAAGTCGTTTCGACTTAGGTTTTTTTGTGTTTATTTTTATTGCTCAAAATATAAAGGTAAGAATTACCTTTTGTAAAAATATAGTCGAGATGTAAAAAGAATGTTTGTGATCTTATATAAAAAGGTTATGTGAAAAATGGTGGTCCAGCTCTTTTTTTGCATAACCTTTTGTATTTTTAAAGGATTTTACATAAGAAAAAATCTATAATTAAGGTAGTTAACATATATTTTTGATGGGTGTGGGGGATTATGAAAGAAATATGCATGTTATTAGTAGCTGTTATATTATGGGGGACAGCTATTGCTCCAACAAAATGGGCGTTAGAATCTATTCAGCCGTTTACTTTGTTGTTTATTCGTCTTTTCTTTGCAGGTGGAATTTGTATGCTATTTTCATTTAAGCAACTACAAAAATCAGTTGTACATAAAAAAGTTCCATGGAAAAGAATGAGTTTACTAGCTTTTACCGGTGTAGCTGGGTACTTTATGTTTACATCCTACGGTATTTCTTTAACAAGTGGATTACATGTTAGTATCATAGATGCTGCATTACCATTAGTTACAATTCTTTTTTCAGCATTCTTCTTGAAAGAGAAAATTCGATTGAATTATTGGATAGGAATTATATTGGGTGCTATAGGAGTACTCTTTATTACGATTCCATCTAAAAGTGCTGATCAAGAAGTATCTTTAATAGGAGATATCCTGATATTATTAAGTACTTTTCTATTTGCTTTCTACACGGTTTTGCTAAAACGACCAAAACAAGAACAGTATTTATCAAACGAGGTTTTTACAACATTAACTTTAATTATTGGAGCTGTTATTCTATTACCATTTGCACTGGTAGAAATTCTTTATTACGGTTTACCAAAGATTGAAACTTGGAAAACGGGACTTAGTGTAATATACCTTGTTATTGGAGCAACAATTTTAGCGTATTGGTTTTGGAATAAAGCGCTAGAGAGAGTTTCAGCATCAGTAAGCGGATTATATTTAAATGCATTACCATTAATAAGTATTGTTACTTCAATTATTCTATTAAATGAATCTCTGACAGGGAGAGTAATAATGGGAGCAAGTTTAGTTTTAACCGGAGTAGGATGGGCGGATAAGCAAAAGTTATGTAATCTATTAAAAGGTAATAAGGTGAAGAATAGAGACTGCTAAACAGTATGATTTATATAATTGACATGTAAAAAAGATACCTTATATATGAGGTATCTTTTTTATTTAGCAAAGATAATAGACTAAAATTAGTATAGATATTCTTTGCTGTATTTATATGTGTCGAAATCATTTTGAAATATTGTTTGAACGAGTTGTATACATTCAGTATCATAAAAGCTTTCAAAAGTTGGATGACGGGGAAATAAAGGATCAGTAATATCGCCTTCGCTAAAATTCCCTTTATAAATCATGGCGGGAGTTTGATGATGCCAGGATGTTGAGAACTCATTTATTGGTGCAGTTTTTAATTCGAAACGCTTTTCTAATTTTTTCATTTCCTGATCGAAGTTTTCTAAGTATATATAATTGGTCACATATTCTTCTTCACCAGCTATATATTGTTGTGTGAAATGTGGGTTAATATCACTTGAGTGAGCCCCTTTCATAAATAGATAGTATAGAAATTGTTTAAATGAGATCCCTTTGGGGGAATTTTCATCTTGATATAAAAACTTTCGGATGGGTTTCCATTCGGGATTTTCCATATAAGGAGGTCCAATTAAGGACACGAAAGAACTGACTGCTCTCCTGTAAGGATTACGAACAAGTTTAAACGTTTCTTTTTGTTTTTCTCGTAACGCTACTCCTAGTCGTACACTATAGGCAGGTGTACTTTTGTATATATCGTATTCAAAATTATGAATGAAAGGACTATAACTTAGAGCTGTTTGTAATAAATCAATCTGGTAAAAGAACCAATTGGCAAGAGAAGTGCAACCGCTTTTTTGACTCCAAAATAGAATGATGGGAAACTTCCTATGATAGTGTGGGCTTCTTGAATGGGCGCTTATGGTGTGTAATAAAGAAGGATCGAACAAGTTCTACACTCCTTTCAGTTATTTTACTGATGTGTATGAGGAATAAAGAGGGGGTATGAGAGTCTTTTTCATCTTTTTAAAAAAATGAAAGATTAATATTGACTATTATTATATAGAGGTGTAATATAGGACAAGTCGCCGATGCAATAACGCAGAAAACGACAAACGAAATAAAAAACTTAGTTGACATTAACTAACGAAGATGTTAACATAAGGAAGTCGCAAATGAGCGACTAAGTAGTTCTTTGAAAACTGAACGAAACAAACAACGTGAAACGTCAATTTTTATTTTTAGATGCTAGACAAACTAACT
>NZ_JAKUDW010000208.1:0-2407 GCF_022662595.1 Bacillus cereus group sp. BfR-BA-01524
GTCAAAAGATATTGATGACAGAACTAATGAACCTTGTCCACCATTCCCTTTATAATAATTTTGAGTGCACCAATTTAAATAATTTGTTAATCCTCGATGTGGAACCATGACTCCTTTTGGTTTTCCAGTAGATCCTGAAGTATAAATCATATACGCTAAATCATCTAAATCTACAAAATGGTCAAGATTTATAGTATCTTCCTCATTAAACTCTTGATTTCCATCCATTTGCACTACATTAGCAACTCTAAATTCATTAAACTTAGACATAAAACTTTTCTGAGTAAGTAATATATCAAGTTGAGATTCTTCTAATATGTAAGACAGCCTTTCCATTGGATAAGAAGGGTCTAACGGGATATAA
This sequence comes from Bacillus cereus group sp. BfR-BA-01524, assembly GCF_022662595.1. Lineage (NCBI taxonomy): Bacteria > Bacillati > Bacillota > Bacilli > Caryophanales > Bacillaceae > Bacillus > Bacillus cereus group sp. BfR-BA-01524. Next base: position 365 of record NZ_JAKUDW010000208.1, read on the forward strand.
GCTCCCCCAGCTTTAAGTACTCCCAATATTGAAACCATTAATTCCGAACAACGCTCTAAGCAAATTCCAACATATCTTCCCGAACTGACCCCATTTCTCCGCAAGTAATGCGCAACTTGATTTGCTCTATTATTTAATTCTCGATAAGTTAATGAATCATTTTCACAGATTAAAGCTATAGCATCAGGGGTTTTTGTTACTTGTAATTCAAATTTTTCCTGTATACACATACTACTTAAATTTTCTTTATTGTTATTCCACCCATTTAAAATTTTTCTTTTTTCTTCATCATCTAATAATGAAATTTCACTTAATTGAACATTCGGATTTTCTATAATAGCTTTTAATATAGTTACAAAATGTTTCGCCATCTGTTGTATACTGCTGTTCATAAATAAATCAGTACTATAGTTAAACGTGCAAATAAGTTCATCATCGTGTTCATTAATTATTAAACTTAAATCAAATTTTGCTGTATCGGTTTCGAATCTTTCAAAATCCATATTTACATTTGCAAGATTGAGAGATTTTTTAATATTTTGTTCTAGTGAAAACATCGTTTGAAACAAAACTGAATTATTTGCTGTTCGTTCTGAATTTAATTCACCCACAATTGCTTCAAAAGGTATATCTTGATTTGAATATGCTCCTAAGCATATTTCTTTTACTTTATTAATCAGTTCACGAAAAGCTACATCTCTTTTTGAATTAATACGTAAAGCCAATGTATTTACAAAAAATCCAATGAGAGGCTCTATCTCTCTATGATTCCTATTTGCAATCGGTGATCCTATGATAATATCTTCCTGATGGGTATACTTTAGAAGAAGGGTATAATATGCTGCAAGCAAAGTCATATATAATGTACAACCTTCACTTTTACTTAATTCTTTTAATCTCTGCACAGTTTCATATGAAATTTTAACAAGTTCATTACTACCCTTGTATGATAATTTACTTGGTCTCGAAAAATCAGTGGGTAAATCTAGTACTGGTAAGACATCTTTAAATTGTTTCTTCCAATAGTCTAATTGTGTTTGAAATTTAGAACCTGTTAACCAATTCTTTTGCCAAATTGAGAAATCTGCATACTGTATCTTCAAAGGTGATAAATTAGCAACATCCGCTTTCAAAAAATTATTATATAAAATAGATAGTTCCTCAATTAATATAGCCATTGACCAACCATCCCCAATAATATGGTGCATATTTACTAAAACCAAAAATTCATCTTCTGTTATCTGCCAAATACTTGTATGTAGTAACGGACCCATTTCCAAATTAAAAGGTTCGATTGCTTTCCTTTTCATTTGTGAAAAACATATATCTTCAGCAGTATCCTTAGTATAGGAACACAAATTATGAACTTCAAAATCTATTTCCATAAATGGATGTATTTTTTGACGTAAATCTCCATCTAACGATAAAAATGTAGTACGAAGAATTTCATGCCTGCATATAATTTCATTTAAACAACGTTTAAAGACACTAATATTAAAGTCTCCCTTTATTTTTACTAAAAACGGCATATTATATGTAGAAGACCCAGGCTCTAATTGTTCAAGAAACCACATTCTTTGTTGTGCAAATGATAAAATTGTAGGTTCATTAGTTTTTCGAGAAGGAATTATACTTGATTCATTTTTATTCAATTGTTTCTCTAAAAATATTCTTTGTTCAGGAGATAATTTAGCTAACCTAGCCATAAGCTTTTCTTTACTCATTTTTTCTGATCCTCCTAATATCATAAATTGGTGGTGGGAATAGACTTTTAATATTCCCACCTACCTCATTATTTACAACTTATTATTGACCATCTTTTAAAATTAAATTTATTTCCTCTTCAGATAGTCCTTGAAGATCACTAATTAAACCTTGAATTTCCTGATTCTGTTTTAAATCTAATTCAGATTTAACAGCTAAAACTAATCCTTCTACAGTTGTTACCTCAAAAAGAGTACGTAACGACATATCTATTTGAAATTCTTTTCTAATTAAAGAAATCAATCTTGTTGCAATTAAAGATTCTCCTCCATTTTCAAA